>CAYWTU010000793.1:0-2465 GCA_964461275.1 uncultured Pirellulales bacterium
ACGGGCCCGCTACTATCCGGTCGAGTCGTGGGCCGTCGACGTCGTGCTCCTGGCGATGGTCAGCAACGACCATATGCCCATTGCCGAGTACGTGAATGGGGGCGACCAACGTTTGAGAAACGAATCGCCGGAGGCGAACGACTTTCGACCATGCGTCGAAGAGTTGCGGCGGCTGAGGACGCTGGTCGAGGCGCAGTCCCGGCGGCTGGCGGCGATCAGTTTTCGCTTGGAAGACGCGCCGTTGTGGAAGCAAATGGAGGAAACCGTCCTGCCGGCGCTGGCCGAGATGTCGCTGCCGCATATGTCCATGCGCGCGGCGCTGCGTGAGCGGGGCTGCTACGGAGTCGCCAGCTACGTGCATGATCTGGACGGGCACCCGAACGAACGGGCGCATCGCGTGGCCGCCGACGAAATCGCGGCGTTTCTTGCGCGCGAAGGGATGCTGGGGCCGGCGCCGTCGAAGTGAGTGTTTCAAGCGGCCGCAGACTTAGCGGCCGCACACGCGGTCCAGCCAGGCAAGTGCGGCGTCGGCGAAGACCGGCAAACTTTTATAGTCAAATGTCGCGGGGGGCATCTGGCGAATCGCGGCGGCCAGCTCGGCCGCCGCGGCCGGATGCTCCGCCAATTCGCCTAGCGGCCGCAGATAGGTCCGAATGGTGAACAGCGCCGCCTGTGTGGCCGGCAGCCGCCGCAGAGTCTGGCGTTCCACGCGAAGCCAAAGGCGCGCCCCGGCGTTGTCGGGCGCGATGGTCGGATCGCGCTGCCCAACGCCCATTCCCGTTGGCTGAAACAACGCGTCGGTTTCGTGGACGTTCCAGTTCAGCCGCCACACGGGTCGCTCGACGGAAAGGGACTGGAGCAACTTGTCGACCGCCGAGCCGAGGTGCGCGTCGTAAAAGGCGACCGGCCGGTGAATGTCGGCCGCATGGCGGAGGAATTTCTCCGCCAGCCGCCAACGCGACGGGAAACAAACGCAGGCGGCGGTCAGGCGATAGACGCCTTGTTCGTTGGGCTGCATCAGGCACAGGTCTTCCTGCACCAGCCGTGCCGCGAGCTCCAAGGGCTGCGGCGCGTCGGCCGCCGTCTCATGCAGTGGCCATGACTCACCGGTCAATCGATTCAGTAGTATGCCGTTGTCGGCCGTGAAGTATTCGGGAAACCTGCGGGGCAAATGGGCGACGATCAGGTCCAGGATTTCTCGGCTAGCCGGCTGGGCCTCGTCGGCGGCCAGGAACACATCGTCGTGCCGCTCGTTGAGCAGGCGACGCTTTTGCGCCAGTTCGTCGGGGTAGGCCCGATCAATCTGGATCCAATCGGCAAGATCGAGGGGCTTCAGGCCGAGCTTCAAGCGAAACGGGCCGGCGTCAAACGGCCAATACACGGGCGCTTCGGGCAGCGGCGGAAGATTCACAACCGGCCTGTGTGGGCAAGCGGGCGGCCATTAAGCGTTCAATGAACCAACTGTCCGGCCTCGAGAAAATGCTCCACGCCGTCGGCCTTGGCGATCACCGTCACGCCGCCTTCGCTGATCGTAAACCCGCGCGAGCGGTCCAGGTCGGCGTCGTAGCCGATCTCAATGCCATCGGGAATGCGAACCCCTTTGTCGATGATCGTGCGGCGGATGCGGGCGTGTCGCCCCACGTCGACCCCTTCGAACAAGATCGAATCTTCGACGCGAGCGTAGCCATGGACGCGGGTGTTGGGCCCTAGGATCGAGCGTTCCACATGCCCCCCGGAGATGATCGATCCCAGGCAGACCATGCTGTCGAGCGCTTCGCCGCGACGATCGCCGGGCCCTTCGCCCGCGAACACGAATTTGGGAGGCGGCAGGTTGGGTTGATAGGTGCGGATGGGCCAGTGCTGATCGTACAAGTTCAGTTGCGGGTCGACGCCGACCAACTCTAAGTTCGACTCGAAGTAGGCGTCGAGCGTGCCGACGTCGCGCCAGTAGGCGTCTTGTTTGCGGTTTTCGTCGCGGAACGGATAGGCGAACACGCGATGCGTGTCGATCAGCGAGGGGATGATGTCGTGGCCGAAGTCGTGGCGGCTGTCGGGCCGGGTGGCGTCGCGGCGGATTTGCTCGAACAGAAACCGGGCGCCGAATACGTAGATGCCCATCGACGCCAGCGTATGGGAAGGGTCGCCGGGGATGGTCTTGGGATGTGCCGGTTTTTCCTGAAAGCCGACGACGCGGTTGGCGGCGTCCACCTCGAGCACGCCGAACTGTCCCGCCGCCTCCGCGGTCGGCACACGCAAGACGCCGATCGTGGCGTCAGCGCCGGCTTGCACGTGATGTTGGACCAATTGCTGGTAATTCATCTTGTAGACATGGTCGCCTGCCAGGATGACGACGTGTTCGGGCCGTTCCTTTTCCAGGGTGTAGATGTTTTGGTAAACGGCGTCGGCGGTCCCCTGGTACCAGTGCTCGTCGATCCGTTGCTGCGGCGGCACAACGTCGATGAACT
>CAYWTU010000794.1:0-2464 GCA_964461275.1 uncultured Pirellulales bacterium
GATCGCCCGCCGCTGGACCCACCCCGCGACACGGCCGCGATGACTGCCCTTCCCCGCCGGCCAACTACGAGAGTTCCCGCAGCGCCTCGAGCACCTTGTCGTCGTGGCCGTCGACGGAGACCTTTTTCCAGACCTTACTGACCACGCCGGCCGAATCGATGAGGAATGTGCTCCGCTGAATTCCCATGCTCTTCTTGCCGTACAGATTTTTTTCGGTCCAGGCGCCGTATTTTTCGGCCACTCTGTGCTCAACGTCGGCCAACAGGGGGAAGTTGAGCTCGAACTTGTCGCGAAATTTGCCGTGGCTCTCCACGCTGTCGGTGCTTACTCCCAGCACCGTGGCGCCCAGCTTTGTCAATTCTTTCCGGCGGTCGCGAAACGCACATGCCTCGCGGGTGCAGCCCGGCGTGTTGTCGCGGGGATAGAAATACAAGACCACCGGCTTGCCCCGCAGTCCGCTCAGCTTCACCTTGGACCCGTCGTCCGACGGCAGCGTGAAATCGGGCGCCTTGTCCCCTTCTTCAACCCATTGGCCCATGGCGTCGGTCTCCTGGAAAGCGAGGTTTCAGTCGCCTGATACTGTCGGCGGGGCGACTTCCGTTTGCCCGACTGTCGCGTGTCAGAACCTTTCGGCCGGTGTCGGTGTCGGACGAACGGTTGGCCGGTTCGGTTCTCGGCTGCCGCTGGCCGCAGCCCATTGTGCCGCCCGTGGGGCCCGGTTCCAAGGGCCGCCTGCAGGACGGTAGCCGAGCCGTTCGAACGAGCTACAATACAAGTGAGGGTCAGGTGGCCCGACGTGGCCGCCTGCCCCAAAGCTTCCGGGTCCAACGTGAAAGGAACCTACTTGTCCCAAACCGCACTCCGCCATCCCGCGGCCGACTCGCGTTCTGAGCGCGGGTTGCAAATCGCTTTGGCAGCGGCCCGTGTGGCCGAAGAAAACCGCGGACGCGACATCGTCGTGCTCGACATGCGCGAGTTGACCTCGATGTTCGACTATTTTGTGATCGCCACGGGCTCCAGCCGTCGGCAACTGCACGCGATGAGCGAAGAAATCGATCGCGTTTTGGAGCAAGAGCTGGGCGATCGCCGCTTGGGAGTGGAAGGCTACAACGAAAGCCGGTGGATCCTCTTGGACTACGGCGACGTGGTGGTTCACCTGTTCGACGATGAAGCCCGCAAGTTCTACAACCTGGAAGAGTTGTGGTGCGACGCCCGGCGCGTGCAGGGCTAAGGCCCTCTCACCCTGTTTTTGCGGACCGTCGGCGCCTCAACATTGCACGCTTTGCGCCCTGACGTCCTTGCGTTCCTCGGAATTGGGCTTTGCCGCGGGCCGGGCCTGCTACTCGCGGCCATTTTTCTCGACTACAATAGCCGCCTTGTCCGTGGCCAATCGGCCGCCCTGACCGCCTTCCATCGTCTCCGGGGGAATCGATGTCGCTGATCCGCACCCGCCTGTCGATCATGATGTTCCTGGAGTTTTTTATCTGGGGCGCCTGGTTTCCGTTGATTTTTGGTTATTTGCCGGCCATCGGATTTACCGACGCTCAGCAGTCGTGGGTTCTGGTCACGTTCAACCTGGCCGCCATCGCGGCGATGTTCTTCAGCACCCAGTTTGCCGACCGCAACTTTGCGGCCGAACGGTTTCTGGCCTTCAGTCACCTGGTGGGCGGGCTGGCGATTTTGGGCTGCGCCTGGACCACCGATTTCACGATCTTTTTCGCGCTGATGCTGGTGCACTGTTTGTTCTATGTGCCCACCATTTCCATCACCAATTCGATCGCGTTTGCCAACGTCCAGGACGCGCAGCGCGATTTCGGCCTGGTGCGGCTGTGGGGGACTATCGGCTGGATCGCCGCCAGTTGGCCGTTCGTATTCATCCTGGCCGACTGGACCAAAGTGCCCGAGTTTGGCGCCGCTCCGTTCACCGAATGGCTGGGGGCGGCCTTGGGCAACGGCAAGCAGGGCGAAGCGCTGGTCGAAGCGACAAAGTACACGTTTATCACCGCTGGCGTGGCGTCGCTCGCGTTGGCCGCGTTCAGTCTGCTGCTGCCCCACACGCCCCCTCGCCCGGCGCAGGCTGGCGAGAGCAACCTGGCCTGGCTCGAAGCGGTCAAGCTTCTGCGGTTGCCGTTCGTGTTGGTGCTGTTTATCGTCACTTTCATCGACGCGGCCGTGCATCAGTCGTACTTTGTCTACACCGGCCGGTTTCTCACGACCATCGGCTTGCCGTCGAACTGGGTCATGCCTGCCATGAGCGTCGGGCAGATCGCAGAGATCGGCACGATGGCGATCCTGGGCGCCTGTTTGAAGCGCCTGGGCTGGCGGACGACGATGGTTGTAGGCATCTTGGGCCACGCGGCTCGATTCGCCACGTACGCGTTCCTGCCGTACCCCTGGGCCGCAGTGGCCATTAAGATCTTGCACGGCGTGTGCTACGGAGTTTTCTTCGCCACCGTGTGCATCT
>CAYWTU010000795.1:0-2464 GCA_964461275.1 uncultured Pirellulales bacterium
CATTGACGCCAAAGAGCGAAAAGGATTCCGAAATTCTGAAGCAGCGGCTCAGCGTCGCCGGCTACCGAAGCGAGGCCGCTGTGAAGATGTTTCTGGCCGCGAAATTCGCCTTGCTCGTGGCGGGTTTCTTTCTGTCCAGTGGCCTGATGTTGCTTACAAAGGGATTCACGCAGGACGCCCTGATGGGCACGATCAGCGTGTCCGGCATCATGTTCTTCCTCCCCGACATGATCGTGTGGTGGATCGGCCGAACGCGCAAGGAGGCGATCTTCCTGGGCTTGCCCGACGCCCTCGACTTGCTGGTGGTGTGCGTGGAATCGGGGTTGGGTCTCGACCAGGCGATGCGCAAAGTTAGCGAAGAGATGAAGCTTTCGCAGCCGATCATTTGCGACGAGTTTTCGGTTTGCAACATGCACCTGCAAATGGGTAAACAGCGTTCCGACGTGTTGCACGACCTGGGCCAGAGAACCGGCGTCGACGACCTGAGGGCGCTGGCCGCTATTTTGATTCAGGCCGACAAGTTCGGCTCCAGCGTGGCCCAGGCCCTCCGCGTGCAGAGCGAATCGATGCGCACCCGCCGCCGGCAACTCGCCGAGGAAAAAGCGGCCAAAACGGCCGTGAAGTTGATCTTCCCGCTGGTGCTGTTCATCTTCCCGGGCATCTTCGTGGTGCTCGTCGGCCCGGCCGCCATTACCATGGTCCGCCAAATGTTCCCGGCGATGGGCGGCGGGTAGGCAAACGGTCGGCCGCATGGACCGGCCTTGCCGCTCGTGACGCCTGGGGAATTCGGGCGACCGGCGGAGACTCGGGCCACAGTGCGCCCCGTTGGTCAGTCGATATTGATCAACGGGTACATCGTGCGCCGGATGTCGCCGCCCAAACGCGTCCCACACAAGCACGCAGCCCTTGGTCAATCCGCACAATCTGCGCAAGGCAGCGCGAACGGGGGGAATGGAATCATGCGACGAGTATGCATCTTCGGTTTGGCGACGTTGGTCGCGCTTTCGGGCGTGTTGCCCGCCCATGCCGACTGGCTCCGCAGTTGGGCGCAAGACGCCCGCCGCAACAACGCTTGGCCTCGGCCGTTCATTCAGGCCGATCGTGAGGCCGTTTGGGCGCCCTTCTCGGTCATGGTGATGAAGGGCTGGGAGCGGCAAAACACGCTCGACGCCCACCATTTCAATGAAGACAACGAACTCAACGAGGCCGGTCGCCGCAAGGTCCATCAGATCGTAACCACGGCCCCCGAGCAGTACCGCAGCATCTACATCGAACGCGATCCAAACGCAGACGTCACTGCCGCTCGCGTCGCCGCCGCGCAAGATATTGCCGCCCGCTACGCGACGCACCGCGAAATGCCGCAGGTGTTGGAAACGACAATTCCCTACCGCGGCTGGCCGGGCGAATACGCCGATGCGATCGACAGCAAGTACCGCGACTCGCAGCCCGAGCCGCGGATTCCGCCAATGCAAAACACGTCGTCCAGCGGCAGCTAGGTCTACCGCGCTGCGCCGGCTGTTGACTTGGCCGCGGCGTTTCGACGATCGTTCAATTCGACCCTCCCCGACCGTTTCGCCGCTGGCGGCCGGTTGTGGAGGGTCGCTCGGTTTGATGGGTGCGGAAACGGTTCACAGGCGACCCACGCCGGCCGAAGCGTGGCAAGGCGGTTAGCGGTTTTTCTTAAGGGCGCACTTGTTTTCGTCGCCCACTTCGACGCCAATCTGGTGCTTCAGGCCGAGCCCCCCGGCCTGAAGCGTGTCGGCGGCCACTTTGGCCAGCGGAAGTCCGTTGCCCGCGACTTCCGTTTTCGCCATCTGCGGCCACGGGAAATACGCTAGAGTCATTGTCGCGACCGGGGGTGGACCGCCCGCCGCGTCCAACCATCCGGTCACCGATCCAGAGTCAACCGGGGTTTTTGGATCAACGATCGCCACCCGAACCGCTTTCGTCCCATGGCCCGCAAGAATCCTCGCCGTCCACATCGCTCCAGCGCCCCTGCCACGGCGCCTCCCAGCGGCGTCCATGGCGCTCAGGCCGCGGCGCGCCAGGCCATGCCCGGCCAAACGCTGTTGCTCTCGGCGATCATTGCCGCCTTGACGCTGGCCGCCTACTGGCCGTCGATGTGGGGCGATTTCGTGTGGGACGATCAGAAGATGATTCCCATGAATCCGCTCATCACGCAGGCGGACGGGTTGTGGAAAATATGGTCGCCGTGGACAGAGCAAGCCGACTATTGGCCGCTGGCCTACTCGTCGCATTGGCTCGAGTGGCGCGTCTGGGGGGCAAGCCCGGCTGGATATCGAGCCGCCAACGTCGCGTTGCACATCGCTAATGCCGTAGTGTTGTGGCGGATTTTGGTGCAGTTGGGCGTCCCGGCGGCCTGGTGGTGCGGGTTGTTGTTCGCGCTGCACCCGGTGAACGTAGAGGCGGTGGTCTGGATCCTGCAGCGTAAGACCACGCTCTC
>CAYWTU010000796.1:0-2454 GCA_964461275.1 uncultured Pirellulales bacterium
ACATCGGCCAACCGCCGCGGCCGGAGATCATTTGCACGGCCGTCATGTAGATTTGGTCCAGGTCGGGCCGCTCCTCGCGGTCAACCTTGATGCAGACGAAGCCATCGTTGAGC
Source organism: uncultured Pirellulales bacterium (assembly GCA_964461275.1). Taxonomy (GTDB): domain Bacteria; phylum Planctomycetota; class Planctomycetia; order Pirellulales; family CAYNRE01; genus CAYWTU01. Next base: position 114 of record CAYWTU010000796.1, read on the forward strand.
AGCTTGGCGATGGCTGGATTCTCGAAGCTCTCGTGCTCCATCACGTGGCACCAGTGACACGCCGAATAGCCGATGGAGAGAAAGATCGGACGATCCTCGCGGCGAGCCCGTTCGAGCGCCTCGTCGCCCCAGGGATGCCAGTCGACGGGGTTCTGCGCGTGCTGGAGCAGGTAGGGACTGGTTTCGTGAGCCAGGCGATTGGGCATGGGGGCGTTCCCTTTTCCGGCGGGTCATGGCGGCGGCATCTGCGAGTTCGATTTCGTTGCCGCCCTTTCACAGGGCGCAACGCATACCCCACATCCGCTGCCGTTAAGATGGGCGTTGACAGCCGAGCCGTCAAATAGACGGTTCAGCGGCGCATTTTTGTGTGACGGCGCGGACGAATTGCGCGTGAACACATCAACCGGTCCTAACCACGGACCGCGGCGGGTTCCTGCCAAGAAAACGTTTGACCCGGCTTGGGCGACGCCCGATAATCCCGGCGCGTGCAGATTCGCCACGTAGTATGGCAGGTGAATTGAGCCGTCTTTTTCCACCGAAAGGGGTCCCATGAGCCATTCGTCGTCCGTGCCGCCGGTTGATCCTTCGCCGTACGCCAGCCCGGTCGACAGCGGCGTGCGGACCAGCCGCAAGGCGATTTGGAGCCTGGTGTGCGGGATCGCCTCGTTGATCTGCTGTTTCGTCGCGGGGATTCCCGGCTTGATCCTGGGAATCGGCGGCATGAACGAGATCAAGCAAAGTGAAGGCCGCTTGACGGGCCATGGGATGGCGCTGGCCGGCGCCATCATCAGCGGCGTCGGACTGACGATGTCCGGAATCGCCACGATTGGCATCTTGATCGCCCTGCTCCTGCCGGCGGTGCAGGCCGCTCGCGAGGCGGCCCGTCGCAGCGCGTGCAGCAACAATCTGCGGCAAATCGGCGTGGCGCTGCACAACTACAGCGACACATACGGCTGCTTTCCGCCGGCGTTTACGGTGGACCAGCAGGGACAGCCGATGCACAGTTGGCGAGCATTGATCCTGCCGTACCTGCCGCTCCAAGGCCAGCCCGCCGCCAACTAAGATTTCAACGAACCTTGGAATGGTCCGCTCAATCTGCAATTGGCGCAAGCGGCGCCGGACGTTTTTCGTTGCCCCAGCGCCCAGGAGGCGAAGGCCGGCAACACGGTTTACCTGGCGGTGGTTGGCGCGGGCGGCATGTGGCCCGGGTCGCGCCCCATGACGATGCGAGAGATAACGGACGGCCTGTCGAACACGATCATGTTGGTCGAGGCCGAAGGGAGCGCCGTCAACTGGCTCGCGCCCACGGACCTGGACGCCGGCAGTATTCCACTGACGATCAACGGTCCGGCGCCAGGCGGCACGACCTCAGGCCACCTCGGCGGCGCGAACGTGTTGCTGGGCGACGCGTCGGTGCGCTTCCTGCCGTCGTCGATTTCACCGGTTGAACTGCGGGCCCTGTTCACCGCCGCAGGAGGCGAGCCGTCTGCCCTCCCCGCGCTGCCGTAGGCGAACACGAAAGCGGTAAACCTATCACCCCACGTTCTTCGGCCCGGCCGAGCGTATCTCGGGGCTGGCATTGTCGGTGTACTTGGCGAAGTTCTTATTGAACAACCCGGCCAGTTTTTGTGCCGTGGCGTCGTAAGCCGGCCGCTCGGACCACTGGTTCGCCGGAATCAACACCTCGCTGGGAACGCCCGAACAGCGGCTGGGAATCGCCAATCCGAACACCGGGTCGGTCACGGTCGGCGCGGCGGCCAATTCGCCCGAGTGAATCGCGTCGATGATCGAACGCGAATAGGCCAGCTTGATCCGCTGCCCTACTCCGTACGAACCACCGCTCCAGCCCGTGTTCACTAGCCACGCCTGTGCGTGGTGCTGCCGCATTTTTTCGGCGAGCATCTCGGCGTACTTTGTGGGGTGCCACACCAAAAACGCGCTGCCAAAGCAGGCCGAGAACGTGGCGGTCGGCTCGGTAACACCCTGTTCGGTACCGGCCACCTTGGCGGTGTACCCGCTAATGAAGTGGTACATCGTTTGGGCCGGCGTGAGCTTGGCCACCGGCGGCAAGACGCCAAAGGCGTCGCAGGTCAGAAGCACGATGTTCTTGGGATGATTGCCGATGCACGGCAGCTTGGCGTGCGGCACGAACTCAATCGGGTAGCTGGCTCGGGTGTTCTCGGTGATCGAAATGTTGCCGTAGTCGACCACTCGCGATTCGTCGTCGTACACCACGTTCTCCAACACCGCGCCGAAGCGAATGGCGCTGTAGATCACCGGCTCGCGGTCGGCGGTAAGGTTGATGCACTTGGCATAGCAACCGCCTTCGATGTTGAACACC
>CAYWTU010000797.1:0-2452 GCA_964461275.1 uncultured Pirellulales bacterium
TCGTTACGGGTGGCTCGCTGCGCGACTTGCTCACGGATCCGCGCTGGCGGGGCCGGGCACTGGTGGGCCTGTGTTTGGCGTTCGCCGGCGTGGTGGGGCTGTGGGGGATTGCGTTTTTCGCGCCCGAGCTTACGGCGCCGGTGTTCAAGGCCCACTTCGAAAGCCAAGGTCTGTCCGAGGGCGCCGTCAAAGCGGGCGTGACTCGCTGGGTGGCCATCAACATGATCTTGCAGAACCTGGGGGGCTTCTTTGGAATTTACGCCTTCAGCTATCTCACCCACTTCACCGGCCGCAAGCCGGCGTTCTTTGTCGCCTTCGTTTCCGCCATGGCGGCCACGGCCTTGTTCTTTTGGAGCTTCGACGAGTTTAGCGACGTCTTTTGGATGACCCCGCTCATGGGATTCGCCCAGTTGTCTTTGTTCGGCGGCTACGCCATCTATTTCCCGGAACTATTCCCCACTCGGTTGCGCAGCACCGGCACGTCGTTTTGCTATAACGTGGGGCGATTTGTGGCGGCGATTGGCCCGTTCACGTTGGGGACGCTCGTCCGGAACGTGTATGCCGGCTATCCCGAGCCGTTTCGGTACGCCGGGGTGACGATGTGCGGCGTGTTTTTGATCGGGCTGGCCGTGCTGCCGTTTGCCCCGGAAACGAAAGGGCGCCCCCTGCCGGAATAGCGGCCCTGTCCGGCGCTGGAATGGGACCCGGCCTGGTCGCCGGGACCGGCCAACGTGCAATGGCGCCTTGCCTGGATTAGCATGGCGTGTGCATCTCGCTCAGGGCAAACGGCCACCGCCATGTCGCAACGCACGTTTCCATTGTTGGCGCTTTCTGACTTGGCGCCGGGACAGGAGGCCGATTTTTTCGCGCTCTTGTCCGCCAAAGAGTCCCTCACCACCCGAGAGGGCAAGCCGTATTTCAAGGTCGCATTTCGCGACGCTCGCCGCGAAGTCAGCTTTCCGGTTTGGGGCGATGCGCCGCTGGCCGACGATTGCCGGAAAACCTGGTCGGTTGGCGCCATCTATAAGCTTCGCGCCGTATATCGCGAAACCAGTTACGGACCGCAATTGGAGATCAATCGCATCCGTGAGGCGACCGACAAGGACGCGGCTGACGGCTTCGACCCCACGATGTTCCTGCCGCAGTCGCGCTTCGACCCGGCGGCGATGTGGAATGACCTGACGGCGCTGGCCAACGATCAAATTACCGGCGCGCCGCTGCGTGCATTGGTCTTGGGATTACTGGAGGAAAACCGAGAGGCCCTTGCGAGGTTGCCGGCTGCCACGCACAACCATCACGCCTTCGTCGGCGGCTGGTTGGAGCACGTATTGAGCGTGGCCCGCACCTGTGTTTACTTGGCCGATAAGTACACCGCGCAATACCCCGATATGTCGCCGCCGCTGGATCGCGACCTGGTGATCGCCGGCGGCATCTTGCACGACATCGGCAAGCTGCGCGAGCTCGAGCAACAAGCCCAGGGCGCCCGCTACACCGCCGCCGGCAACCTGATTGGCCACCTTGTGCAAGGGCGCGACATGGTTCGCGAAGCGGCTGCCGGGCACGAGTTGAGAGGCGATACGCTGTTGCGTTTGGAGCACATCGTGCTTTCGCACCAGCGTTTGGCCGAGTGGGGTTCTCCCAAGCCCCCGATGACGCCGGAGGCCCTGCTGGTGCATTACGCTGATGACGTCGACGCCAAGCTGTACATGATGTACGCAGCCTTGCGCGACGACGCGAGCGAAGGCCCTGTCACCTCGAAGCGAAACGTGCTCATGCAGCCGATCTACCGCGGCGAACCGTCGCAAGAGTAAGCGGGCTTGGGCGTGCGCCGGCGGCCGTGCCCGCCGGGGGTCGGCATGTGGTAAGATGTCGCCCACACGATTCATCCGTCACCCCGCGTTGATCCTGCCATGCTGTGGGTAGCCCTGCTCATTATTCTTGGCCTGGCGCTGGCCTGCTTGGAAGTTTTCATACCCTCGGGAGGAGTGCTCGGTTTCTTGTCCGTGTCGTCGGTCGTGGCGGCGGTGGTGCTGGGCTTCGTTCAGGGACCTGGTTACGGGTTGGCCACGCTGGGCGCCGCCATCGTCGTGATCCCTTCGGCCATCGCCATGGCGCTGAAGGTCTTGCCGCATACGCCCATGGGCAAGCGGCTCTTGCTGCAGGCGCCGCGGGGCGACGACGTATTGCCCACCGAGCGGCTGCAAGAGCTCCAGCAACTGGTCGGCAAGGTCGGGCAGGCCAAGAGCCCGATGCTGCCCAGCGGGGCCATGTTGCTCGAAGGCCGGACGATCAACGCCCAAAGCGACGGCACGCCGATCGACGCCGGCCAGTGGGTCCGCGTGGTCGATGTCCGCGGCAATCGGGTGGTGGTGCAACCGGTCGAGGCAGCGCCGCCGGTCGACGGTCCTGAAGACCCCGCGCAGCCCATCGACACGTTGGCTCCCGATCCATT
>CAYWTU010000798.1:0-2438 GCA_964461275.1 uncultured Pirellulales bacterium
TAACGGTCGCGTAACCTGTAATTTGTCATCCGTGGGGCCTGCGCTGATTCCCCATCCATTGCCAGGTTGATGCCCGGCTTCACCAATTGCAAGGAAACGCCCGTGAACCGCTCCTTCCCTGTCCGATGTCTGGCCGCGCTTGTGGCGCTTGTAGGAATTCGGTCGGCCCCGGCTGCCCCGGTCACCTGGACCATCGACCAACCTAACAGCAGTTGGACTTGGTCGGGCAGCTTGAAGGACGGCAGCTCAACATTGGCGAGTTTGTCTTCACAGGGTACGGGCTCGTTGACCACGACCCATACCGGGACGATCGTTACGACGACGACCTATGTCGGCGGGGCGCCGACCCAGATTCAAGTCACTGGCGGCTCGATCGCGGCCGCCAATTCGGGCAACTGGCAACCCCTGGCGGGAGGCGGGTCGGGATCGGCGCCGGCCAATTACGGCGGGCGGTTTGACTTGGGATTCGCCGGCAGCGTCAACATGGCCCTGCGCGGCATGACGTTCGACGCCTCGTCAGCGGTGCAGGCGCTGGGCGGATCGCCGGGCAACTACAACTTTGCCAATGGAGTCACGCTTACGACGACGGTTCCCTCGAGCTTGGATTTTCGTACTTCCGGATTCCTAATTGGCACCAACAGCGGCACCGCTCCGCTCAGCGGCGCCGTGCTGCCCAACACCGGCGCCGCCAACGCCACGTTGGTCAAGAGTGCGGGGCCGGGACTCAACGCGACGCTGAACATTCCCGTCAGCTTGCCGGGTATCACGATTCCGCTCGACAGCAGCATCAGCGCCATCTTCAATTTCACAGGCAATGTCCGGGCCACGTCGGTGCCGTCTTACTTGCAGACGTTCAACGGCACGAGCGTCCTGGCGGACGGCACGGCGCAGAACGTGAACCTGGGGAGCGCGATCGTCGGCGCCTCGCTGAGCAGCAGCACGTACAGCGTTCGCAACACTTCGCCGCACACAGCAGCCGATCCCAGCAGTATCCAACTCTCGGCCACTGGTTCGGCCACTGTCTCGCCTACGAGCGCCGCGACCGAATTGGCCCCCGGCGGCAATCTGGCGCTTAGCCTGGGGATCAACACGGCCACGGCGGGCGCCAAGAACGGCGTAGTGACGGTAAGCAATCTGGATCCGCTATCGACAGACGCCAACGATACTTTCAACGTCGTGGCAACGGTGCTCGATCATTCGCAGGCCTCGTTCGCCAACGGCTTTGCCCAGACTAGCAAGACGGTCAATCTTGGCGTGCTGCCGCAGGGTGGTTCACTGACGGTCAATAACGCCTATTTTGTACATAACTTGACCGCTCCCAGCGGCTTCACGGCGCCGCAGGACCTGACCAGCGTCAGCCCGTCGGGCAACACCGCGAAGATCAATTCCAACGTGGCGCCGTACACCAATCAAGACCACGGTGCGCCGAACAACCACAATTTCAACGTCACCGTGGACCGCAGCACCAGCGGCTCGTTCTCGTCTTCGTACACGATGAACTTCGCCGATTCGGCCATGCCGGGCGCCACCGCGCAAGGGACGCCATTGACGCTGAATCTGCAAGCGCAGGTGATTCAACCCGTGGCCGTCTCAAGCGTCGACGCCAAGACGATCACGCGCTTCAACGCCGACGGCTCGGGCGCCAGCGTGGTCGCCACGGCCGCCAACGGTCTGTTCTCTCCCTTGGACGTGCAATTCGACAACAAAGGGAACTTGTACGTGGCCGACAACTTGACCAGCAAGGTGGTCAAGGTCGACGCGAACAACGCGGTCACCACGTTCGCGTCGTTTGCCACCGGCGCCATCAATCCGGCGGGGTTTGACTTCAATTCGTCCACCGGCAAGCTGACGCTGGCCAACTATTTGAATTCTCAGGTTGTACAGTACACCCCGCCCTCTTCCACTCCGACGAACTTCGCCGGTTCAGCCCAGGGGGTCCAAGGCCCGTTTGACGTGGCGACCGACAGTTTGGGCAACACCTACGTGGTCAATGTTGACAACCAGCGGGTAATGAAGATCGATTCGGGAGGCAATTCGAGCGTCTTCGCCGACGCCGCCGACGGTCTGTTCACGCCCATCTCGCTGGCGGTGGACGCCTCGAACAACGTGTACGTGGCGGACGTGCTCACCAGCTCGATTCGCAAGTTTACTCCGGCGGGCGTGGGCTCGATTTTCGCCGGCTTTGCCCAAGGAGTGGTTTCGCCCACGGGTTTGGCTTTCGACGACGGCGGCAACCTGATGGTGGCCAACTACCTGGGCAACAACGTGCTCAAGATCACCCCCGCGGGCGCTTCAAGCGTCTTCACGACGGCCTCGCTTCCGTGGGGCGTGAGTGTGTTCCGCACTCCAACCTTCAACGTTCCTTTGGGTGGTTTCGGGGCGCCGGTGCCCGAGCCATCGACCTACGTCATGGCCCTCGCCGGTCTGGCCTGCGGCGG
>CAYWTU010000799.1:0-2434 GCA_964461275.1 uncultured Pirellulales bacterium
GGCGTCCGACGTCCCCGATTCGACGCACGCCTGATTGACCGTTCCGGTGAGCACGTAGGCGGCGCCCATGGCAAACGCGGCGGCGACCGCCGCTGGCGAACCAACGCCCCCGGCGGCGCCAATCCTCAGCCGTTGCTGGTAGCCGTATTGCTGCTGCAAGCGATCGCGCAGCGCCAATAGCGCCGGCAACATGGTCAGCGCCGGGCGGTTGTCGGTGTGCCCGCCCGAGTCGGCCTCGGCCGTCAGGTCTTGGGCCACCGGAATCTGGCGGGCCAAGTCGGCCTGTTCCGGCGTGAGCTCGCCGTTTTGGACCAGCCGGTTCAAGAATTCGTCTGGCGCCGGCGAGAAGAACTTGGTGGCCACCTCCACGCGCGAGACTTTGCCGATGACCTGGTTGGGCGTCACGATCCTGCCGCTGGCGTCGCGATGAATGCCATAGGTGCGAAAGCGAACCAAGGGCAGGCTCAGGGCCAAGAAGGCCGAGGCCTCAATCCGCCGCACCCCCTTGCGCAAGTACAAGTCGATGATGTTGGCTTCCAGATCGGGTTCGGCGGGACTGTTGATCAGGTTGATCCCGAAGGGCTGCGATCCCAACGTGCTTTGTATCCGGTCGATTTCCTTCTCGACCCGTTCGACCGGCAATCCTGCCGAGCCGAAGAATCCCAACATGCCTGACTTGCCCATCGCCTCGACAATGGCGGCCGAACCAATGCCGTTGGCCATGGCGCCGGCCACGTACGGATAACGCAGGCCGTGGTCGGCGCAGAACGTGGCGTCGCCGAAGCGCTCCAGCCGCGCGGGCAGCAAGTACGCTACCTGGCGATACACCTGGCCGCTGGGGGCCTGCGGTCCGAAGACGCTCGTGCCGCCGCTGGCGACTGCCAGATGGCCGCCGCTATCGACTAAGGCGATGGGCTGGTTTACGTCTTGAATCGCCGCCGCGATCGCGCTGGGGTCGACGCTGGGGGCCTCTTGTCCGGCTATCCACCAACCTTGCATGGCACTCTCAATTCGGACCGGGTCGGGCCGGGTGGAAAAATGCACCTGGCCGGAAAGGCACCATGATAATCGTCCGCACGGCGAGCGATACCGCCCCCCCGGAGAATGGGAATGATTGCGAAGGGCGTGGCGACGGCCTCCGGAGGCTGGGAAAAATCAGTCCGGCGGCCAAAGGACCATTGTCCACTGTTTCTTCAAGGCCACAGACTGGCGATCGCCGCTCGCTGGTCAGCGCATCCGTTCACGCCTCGAACAGCGTCTTCTGACTCGTTTCCTGGGCGCCGTCCGGCGGCTGGATGCCTAGTAATTGGCAAGCCGCCAGCGTCATCCGCCGACCTTTGGGCGTGCGCACCACCAACGCGGAGCGCAACAGATACGGCTCGACCTCGTCGGTTAGCGTGTCCACCGCCAGGTTCATCGTATGGGCGACCGCCTCAACTCCCACCGGTCCGCCGTTGAAAACTCGCGCAATCGTCTCCAAGTATTTACGATCCTGGCCATCGAGCCCCGAAGGGTCGACCCCCAGCATATCGAGCGCCGCGTCGGCCACTTGCTGAGTAATTCGGCCGTCGGCCTTACTCGAGGCATAATCGCGGACCCAACACAAACGATTGTTGGCGATCCGCGGGGTTCCGCGACAGCGGCCGGCGATTTCCCGGGCGGCAGCCGGCTCGATCTCGACCCGCAGCTTACCGGCGCTGCGGCTGACGATCTGCGTCAATTCGTCGACGGTGTAAAAATCCAGGTGCTCGCGCATCACGAAGCGGTCGCGCAGCGGCGCCGACAACAGTCCGGTCCGCGTGGTCGCCCCGATCAACGTGAACGGCCGCAGCGGCATATTGATCGTGCGGGCATTGACCCCTTCGCCGAGCGCGATGTCAATTCGAAAATCCTCCATTGCCGGATAGAGGAATTCTTCCACCGCTTTGGGCATGCGGTGAATCTCGTCGATAAACAGCACGGAGCCTTCCTCGGCATTGCTGAGATACGGAACCAGGTCTTTCGGCGCCCGCAGCGCCGCGCCGCTGGCAATTTGCAGCGCCACGCCAAGATTGCGCGGAATGACGGTGGCGAACGTCGTTTTGCCCAACCCGGGCGGCCCATCGAACAGAATATGCCCAAGGACTCCCTTGCGCTTTTGCGCGGCGTCGACGGCAATTTGAATGCGCGCAAAAACTTCGCGCTGGCCGATCATTTCTTCCAGCCGCTGCGGCCGCAGGGCGCCGTCGACCTCGGTCTGTTGGTCGACCACCTGGCGCTCCTCGGGCGTGACCGTGGAGACCTCGTCGGTGTGGGCGGCAGAAAGAATGGTTTCACGCGGCATGAGGGCGTTCCTTCGCACGGCGAGCCAAGCCCAGCAGTTCTGGCGGGCCTGGCCTGTACTTTTGAAGTCGGAGTGGCCAATATAGCAAACTTCACGTTTCGGGCCGAATAC
>CAYWTU010000800.1:0-2429 GCA_964461275.1 uncultured Pirellulales bacterium
ATGGATTTCCTCCACAGGGGGGAGATAAGCCACAAGGCATCGGGCTGGTCGGTCATCGCGAATCGTCGTCGCAAATGTGTCTTTGACCGGCCGAGGTCGATCCGCCCTTTGCGGGGCCAGGAAAACATGGGTGACGAAAGGCCACAAGGCAAACGCAAACGTTGCATTTTTTCCACATTGCCCAACCAGAACTCGCGCCCGCGTCGGGTTCTAACGCCCCAACGCCTAGGCTAGAATCGACTTGCGCCGTTTCTGACAAGGTTCTTACCACGTTTCCTTTTCGCTACGCCGTTCGGGCAACGGTTCCAGTTGTGACAACCATTTCGCTTTTGATGGCGCTGGCGGACGGTCGACAAGCCGCACCATCCCTGTCGGCGCTGGCCTTCTTGCCGCTGGGTTGTTGGATTGTCGGAGTCGCAGGGCTGTGGCAATCGTGGCCCAGGGTCGCCGGCACCACGCTGGTGGCGCCGTGGGCTTGGTCGGGCGCGGCTTTGACGGCCGTCGCCGTTGTCGAAGTCGGCCTGCTTGCCGGCCAAGGAAACGTCAGCCCGTCGTCGGCCGGTCATCTGCGGTTTCTGGCGGCGGCCTGCACCTTTTGCCCTGTAGTGGCGCTGCTGGGCGCCAAGCGGCCCCAAGACCGGGCCTGGCAATTCATCGTGCTTACGCTGTGGGTGGTCATCGTGATGCCGGTGGGCGAGGCGCTGCTCAATCGCCCGGGCGCCGCGCTCGTGTTGCACCCTGGCCGACTCGGTTTCTTGTTGACGCTGGTCGGCGTGGGCATGGCGAATCGGTTGGCAACGCGAGCCTGGCCGGCCGGGCTGCTGTGGGGATTGGGTCAGATTCTGCTTTTGGCCGAACACGTAAACGCGCTCCCCGTGCAGGCCTCGGGAGCTAGGGCAGCCTGCTCCGGCCTGGCGCTGCTGGCCGGCGCCCTGCTGTGGCCCATGTACCGCAGGCCGGTAATGGCGGCCGGCGACGCCCTCCAGCGACTGTGGCTCGATTTTCGTGACGCGTTTGGCACGGTCTGGTCGCTGCGGGTGCTCCAGAGATTCAATGCGGCGGCGCAGCAGCAACGACACGGGCTGCATCTCACTTGGCATGGGCCGGCGCTGTCATCTAAAGACAACGAATCCTCCGCAATGGCGATTCCCGATGCTGGCGACACGATTCCCCGCGACTTGCGGATGTTGCTGCTGAGGTTCGTCTCGTCCGACTGGATCGATGCCCGGGCCGGGGGTACAACCGACCACACCTCATGAGCGCTCACGCATCATCGCCGGCCGCGTCCGATCTTCCCCCCGCCGAGTTGACGCGGCGGCTGGCGGGCATGATGCGGTTGATTGAGGTCACGCCACGGCTGGCGGTCAGCATCGACCTGACCGAAATCCTGCAGGCGGTCGCCGACGAGGCCCGCCTCGCCCTGGGCTGCGACCGAGCCAGTTTGTATCAGTACGACGTCGAGACCCGCGAGCTATATACCCGCGTGGTCACGGAGTTGGAAATTGCCGAGATTCGCCACGGCCTCGACCGCGGCATCTCCGGACACGTCGCCCGCCACTTGGCAACGGCCAATGTTTCCGATCCGGCGGCCGACCCGCGGTGGAACTCCGCCATCGACCGGGCCACCGGGTATCGGACGCGCAGTATTCTGGCGGCGCCGCTGACCAGTCCCAACGACGGCCAGCTCCTGGGAGTGCTGGAGCTCATCAACAAACTCGACGGATCTTTCGATCGTTTCGACGAAGAACTGGCGGCGGCGTTTTGTCGCCACGCGGCTGTGGCGATCGATCGGGCACGGCTGTTCGACGCCCTCCGCAAGCGAGACGAAGTCGAGGCCTCGCTGAACGTGGCCCGCGACGTACAGCGGAGCTTTATGCCCCGCGAATTGCCCCACGTCGACCATTACGAATTGGCCTCCTGGTGGTATCCCAACGAGGCGATCGGCGGCGACTACTGCGACGTGCTGCGGCTTCGCGACGGCCGCCATATGTTGGTCATGGCCGACGTCAGCGGTCACGGGCTAGGGCCCAGCTTGCTGATGGCTTCGGTGCGCGCGGCGCTGCGGGCCCTGATTCTCAAACATCATCGCACCGACGTCTTGCTCAGCTTGTTGGCCCGCGCGCTGGCCCACGACTTGCAAGAAGGCTGGTTCATCACCATGGTTCTGGCGGCCTTGGACAGTCGCCATCATGCCGTCGAATTCGCCAACGCCGGCCACGGGCCGGCGCTGCACTATCATCGTCAGACGGGGCACTTTACGACGTTGGCCGCCACGGGCGTACCACTGGGTGTGATCGACGACCCCCAGTACGTCATTGGCCCCAATACGCCGCTGCAAATCGGCGACCTATTAATCCTGTGTACCGACGGCATCGTGGAAGCTATGGACGAAAAGGACGTGCAGTTCGGCCGCGAGCGGCTCGAGCGAA
>CAYWTU010000801.1:0-2423 GCA_964461275.1 uncultured Pirellulales bacterium
AGGCCGTATCACCGCATCGACCATCTGTGCCGGCTCCGCGAGCTGCAAGACGAAGCCGGCGGCTTTCAGACGTTTATTCCGCTGGCGTTTCGCCCCGACAACAGGGGTCTGGCGCACATGAAGAAGCCGACCGGAGTGATGGACCTGCGGACGATGGCCATCAGCCGGTTGATGCTCGACAACTTCGACCACGTCAAGGCCTATTGGATCATGCTCGGAATTCAGACCGCGCAATTGGCCCTGTCCTACGGCGCTGACGACATCGATGGCACGGTCCGCCACGAGCTCATCTACCACGACGCCGGCGCGGACACGCCAGAACTGCTGACTGTCCAGCAGATCGAGCGCCTGATTCGCGAGGCAGGCCGCGAGCCGATCGAGCGCGACACGCTATACCGCCGCGTCGAGCGAGAAGGCAGCCGTTGGTGGCCAGCCGAGGCCCTGACCGCGGCCGGGTAGGACCGCCCAGGGCCGGCTTAACTTTTTGGGCGAATTCAGTGACCCCTTGGGGAAGAACGCTCCGAAGCCGTGGCGGCAGGGCTAGGCTGGCGCCCGGTGTCGCTTCACCAGCTCCCAATCCACCTCCACGCCAAGGCCCGGCCGGTCGCTCAGAGTGACCATGGGGCCGTCGATTTCCAACGGCTGTTGGACGATGGAGAATTCGTGGTAGCTGGGGCCCAGTGCGTCGCCCGGCCAGCTCTCAATCTGCACGTTGCGGCGACCGACCACGACGTGTCCCATGGCCGCGGTGGCGATGTCCCACTCCAGATTCGAACCAATCGTGCAGGCCACGCCGTGCCGCTCCGCCAAGTCGACGATCTCCAGGCACTTGCGAATTCCGCCATTTTTACCGGGATACACGCTGATCACGTCGCAGCACTCTTGCCGAATGAGTTCACGGGCATGCACCAGGTCGAAACAAATGTCGTCGGCCATGACGGGGATGCCGATCGCGCGACGGACATGCGCCAGCGCGGCGTAGTCGCCGTCGGTCGTCGGCTGTTCCACGAGCGACAAACGGCACTCTTCCATCTGGCGGATGGCGGCGATGGCCGTATCGGCGTCCCAGCCGCAGTTGGCGTCGATGACCAAATCCGGTTGTGGACCAATCGCCTCGCGCACGGCGCGGACGCGGGCCACGTCGTCGCCCACGGCGCCGCCTACTTTGACTTTGATGACGCGAAACCCTTGCGCCACGCGATCGGCCGCGATTTGCGCGGCACGGTCGGGCGGGTAGGCGCCCAAGGAAAAACGACAGGCAAACGTCAGCGGCCGTTGGGCGCCTCCCAGCAATTCATAAACTGGCTTGCCGGCCGCCTTGCCCGCCAGATCCCAAGCGGCCATTTCCAGGGCCGCCTTGGCGAACCAGTTGTGTCGCGCGCCGTCGTCCAGGCGGCGGTCGATGTCGGCAGCGTCCCGCGGATCACAGCCGACCAAACGCGGCCCCAAGACGCGCTCAATGATTGCCTGGGCGCCCCAAACCGTTTCGCCGCTCCAGCGCGGCATGACGGTCGCCTCGCCCACGCCCTCCAACCCATCGTCGCTCGTCAGGCGAACGACGACGTAATCAGAAACCTCGTGCCGCCCCAGGGCCGAAACCATCCGCCGCTCGGGCTTGAGCGGAATCCGAACGGCATGGGCGGCGACGGAGGTAATGCGCATCGGCCGTTACAGTTCGTCGTAGGGCAGGTCGAACGTTTCGCCGCGCGACATGTCGCCGGTTTGTAGTCCGCGTTTGAACCAGCGGACCCGTTGTTCGGAGCTGCCGTGTGTGAAGGCGTCGGGGACGACGTAACCCTGGGCCTGCTTCTGAATCTTGTCGTCGCCGATGGCGCTGGCCGCCCGCAACCCCTCTTCAAGATCGCCCTCTTCTAGAACGTGCCGCATTTTGTGGGCGTGGTGGGCCCACACACCAGCCAAGAAATCGGCTTGGAGCTCGAGTCGGACCGAAAGCTGGTTGTATTCCTCCTGGCTGACGCGCGCGCGGGCCTGGTGCACCTGATCGCTGATGCCGAGCAGGTTTTGCACGTGATGGGCGACCTCGTGGGCAATGACGTAGGCCTGCGCGAAATCGCCAGGGGCGCCGAATCGCCGATGTAGTTCATCAAAGAACTCGGTGTCGAGGTACACCTTGCTGTCGCCTGGGCAGTAAAACGGTCCCATGGCGGCGCTCGCAAAGCCGCAAGCCGACTGCACCTGGCCGGTGAACAGAACCAGCTTGGGCGCCTGGTAGCGCTTGCCGCTTTTGCGGAAGATTTCAGTCCAGACGTCTTCGGTGTCGGCCAAGACGGCGGAGACGAACTCGCCCGCCTGCTGAGCCTCTGGGCTCAGTTCTCCTTGGCCGTCGCCGGTCGGCGCCTGTCGCTGCTGCTGCTGCTGCATCTGGCCGACCTGTTGGAGCAGCGCCCGGGGATCGGCCCCCA
>CAYWTU010000802.1:0-2420 GCA_964461275.1 uncultured Pirellulales bacterium
ATGACGCACATCACGCGCCAGGCGCTGACGCCGGTGTTTTCCAATTCACCCAGCCCCATGCTGATCAAAGCGGCGCTGATGTTGCCTACCGCCGACAACGCCTGCAAAAGCCCCAGCGCAAACGGCCGAGCCCGGTCGGGCATAACCTCGGCCACCAACGCCACGCCAACCGCAAACTCGCCGCCCACCCCCAACCCCGTCAGGAATCGGTACAGCGCGAAATCCCAAAAGCCAATGGCCAGTGCATTCAGGCCGGTGAACGCCGAATAAAACAGGATCGTCAACATCATCGTCTTGGCCCGGCCGATGCGGTCGCCCAGAATGCCAAACGCGATGCCGCCGCTGGCCCAGCCCAAGAGGAAAATCGAAGTGGCAATGGCCCCGTAAAAATCGGCGGTGGGCTTGTCTGCGCCCGGCAGCAGCTCGGCCATGGCGGGCCGCCGCGCCAACACGAACAACTGCTGGTCCATCGTGTCGAACAGCCAGCCCAACGACGCCACCAAGAGCACGAACCAGTGGTAGCGATTCAACTCGTGATGCCAGCGTTTGGGCACGGCGACCGGTGAACTCATGGGCTACAGTCTCCACAAACGGACGGGGCATGAAAGGCCACAGTCTCCCAGGCTCAACCGGCCCCGACAAGTAGCTCGCACAACGCTCCGCGCCGCTGGGGACCAGGCTCGGAAAGCGCATCCGCAAGCCAAGGGCCAGACACTACAATGAATCGGGTTCGATTCGACCGTTTTCGTCCGGCGCCGTTTCGCCATCATGTCTACAGCCCCCTCGCCCGTGAGGCGCATTCACCTGGTTACCGGGAAGCTGGCCGAGCCGTCGCTGCGTGACGTGGCGGGGCGGATCGCGGCCGCACTGCCAATCGAATTCACGATCGACGTCATGCCGATCACGGTGGCGGCCTTGATGACGCCTGCCTGGATCGCCGCGCGCATCCGCGTGCCGCCTGGCGCCGACATGGTGCTCGTGCCCGGCTACTGTGCAGGCGACCTGGACGCGGTGCGCCGCGCGGCCGGCGCGCCGGTCAAGGCCGGGCCCAAGGACCTTCACGAGTTGCCCGAATTCCTCGGCCAGGGGCAACGGCCGGCGGCCGACCTTGCTCGCTATGACATTGAAATCTTGGCGGAGATCAACTACGCGCCGCGGTTGACGGCGGAGGAACTGCTGCGGCAGGCGCAGGCGCTGCGGGCCGACGGCGCCGACGTGATCGACCTGGGATGCGAACCCGGCCAGCGCTGGAGCGGCGTAGCCAACGCCGTGCGCATGCTGCGCAGCGAAGGCTTGCGGGTGTCCATCGACAGTTTCGATCCCCAGGAGGTTGCCGCGGCGGCCACGGCAGGGGCCGAGTTGGTCCTGAGCGTCAACCACACCAACCGTCACGCCGCCGCCGATTGGGGCGTTGAGGTGGTGGCCATTCCCGATCGGCCGGACGATCTCGGTTCGCTCGAAGTTACGCTCGCAGCGTTGTCGGCTCGCAACGTTAAGCACCGCATCGATCCTATCTTGGAACCGATCGGCTTCGGCTTCGCCGAAAGCTTGTCCCGTTATCTCGAGGCCCGCCGCCGTTGGCCGGGCGCGCCCATGCTGATGGGCGTCGGCAATCTGACCGAGTTGACCGACGTTGATTCGGCGGGCGTCAATACGCTGTTGTTGGGCTTCTGCCAGGAATTGGGCATCCACAGCGTCTTGACCACACAGGTCATCCCTTGGTGCCGCACCGCCGTCCGCGAGTGTGACCTGGCCCGGCGACTGGTCCGCCATGCGGTAACGCAGCGGACGCTTCCCAAACACGTCGAGCCGCGGCTGGTGACGCTGCGCGATCCGAAGACGGCGGAACCGCCGCTCGCCGAGCTGGATCGTCTGGCGGCAGCCATTCGCGACCGGAATTTTCGACTCTTCGCGGCCGAAGGCGCCTTGCACGCCGTGGCCGCGGGCGAGCGACACACCGCCAGCGACCCATTTACATTGTGGCAGTCATTGCAGCGGTCGGCAGCCCGGCCCATCGACGCGGACCATGCGTTCTATCTGGGCTACGAATTGTGCAAGGCGCTGACGGCTTTGACGCTGGGCAAGACGTATCGCCAAGACGAGGCGCTGCGCTGGGGTTATCTGACGCGCGATGAACCGACGGCGGCTCACCGGCGCGGCAGCGCGATCTCGGGCGGCGATTCGGCCGAGCCTGCCGGCGAGGGCCCTCCCGAGGACATCGCGCCGGGGGCCGCTTCGTGAGTCAGTCCCAGCCAGATGCTGTGAGTGGCGCGTCTGCCGGTCTGCCGTCGGCGATCGAATTGAAGCCTGCGCCCGATCCGGCCGACGCGTTGATGCGGCTGGCGGCGCTGCCGCACGTCGCGTTGTTGGACAGCGCGCTGCGCCACGCGGAATTGGGGCGGTTTTCGTTTCTGGCGGCC
>CAYWTU010000803.1:0-2414 GCA_964461275.1 uncultured Pirellulales bacterium
AAGACCTTGGGCATGGTCAACGGCACGCCCGACTTTCACCAGCATCCGGCGGTCATCAACGGCTACAGCGAGCTGATGGCCGACGTGTTCGGCAAGGACCACGGCGTGGGCGCCCGCAGCGCCGTGGGCATGGGCGCGTTGCCGGGGAACATTGCCGTGGAGATCGAGGCGATCTTCGAGCTGAAATCATAGATTGTAAAACGAACGACTCCTCTCCTAGAAACGACTCGCATGTCGAACAAGACGCTTCGATTGGCGGTCAACGGGGCCGCGGGCCGAATGGGGCAACGCGTGGTGGCGCTGGCCGCGGCCGACCCGTTGTGGACCGTTGCCGCCGGCCTTGAGGCCCCTGGCCACGGCAAGCTGGGCCAAGACGTGGGCGCGCTGGCGGGCGTCGGCCCGCTGGGGGTCGGCGTGACTGTCGAGCTGCCGCCGGTCGACGTGGTGATTGACTTTTCGACCCCGGCCGGCGCCGAGGCGGTTTGCCGGCAATGCCTGGCGCAGGGCGTGCCGCTGGTGATGGCCACCACGGGCTTGGAACGTCCAGAGCGCGAGGCGGTGGCGGCCGCAGCTCGGAAGATTCCACTCTTGTGGGCGCCGAGCATGAGCCTGGCGGTAAACCTGGCGATGAAGCTCTCGCAAATCGCCGCCGCGGCGCTGAAGGATCATCCATCGGGCGTGGATGTGGAAATCATCGAACGGCATCATCGCTTCAAGGAAGACAGCCCCAGCGGCACCGCGCTGCGGTTCGGCGAGTTGATCGGCGAGATCATGGGCCAGACCGTGGCCCAACATGGCCGCTCGGGGCGGCCCGGCCAGCGGCCGCGAGGCGAGATCGGTTATCACGCCGTGCGTACGGGCGACAACCCGGGCGAACACACGATCATCTTCGGCCTGTTGGGCGAGACACTGGAGCTGAAGGTCAGCGCCACCAATCGCGACGGTTACGCCCAAGGGGCCCTGGCGGCGGCCAAGTTTTTGGTCGGCAAGCCGCCGGGACTGTACGGCATGAACGACGTCTTGGGACTGTGACCCGCCCATGGCCAAGTGCGAGCAAGGCTATCTGTGCGACGTCTGCGGCCAGGACGTGGCCGAGATCACCGACAGCGACCTGTACCTGCGATTCGTGATTGGTCAGGTCGACCCCGAGAACTTGCACACCACGGCCGAGCGCCACATTGGCTGCCATCCGGCCTTGGGCCAATACATCGTCGACCCGGATTTTCCGCCGCTCACCGTCGCCGGTCCGTTCGACAAACGACAACTGGACGCCGCGTTCGTTCGCGACCAGGAAACACTGGCCACCCGCGGCTGGCGACGGCTGCGCGAACTAGCCGGCAGCCAGCTTCCGATCACCGAGTATCCGCTGCCCGAGGTGCGGGCAAAGTGGGAGTCGCGGGCGCTGTAGTTCCATCTACGCACGGCGCTTCCCGCGGAGGTTGGCGTTGAGACATGAACAGGTGCATCTTGAGACGGAAGCAATTTACCGTTGTAGTTTGGGCAGGTGTGGTGTTGGCCGCCGGAATGACTGACGCCGCCGAGCCGCTTTCCGCGGTTGTGCGGCACGCGGTCCATCCGGCGGTGCTGGGAAAACCGTATTGTACATTGGGCCAGCTCATCATCGCCGCGCCGCCGGAAACCGACGCCACGCTCGAACAACTGGCGGTGTCGCTGGCGGGCACGACGTCGCTGGACGATTTGGAGTCGGTGCATGTCTTCGACACCAAGGACCGCCAAGCGTTTGACGCGAAGACAGCCTTTGGCGAGCCGGCTCGGCCGACGCCCGTCGTGCAGTTCCAAGGGAGTCGACCCTTGGTGGCTGGCGACAATATATTTTGGCTTGCCGCCAAACTGCGCGACGAGGCCACGATCGGCCGACGAGTGCAGGCCGAAATTGTGGCGGTTGGCACGTCGGCTGGCGTCCTACAGCCGGACGTCATGGGGAATCGCCATGGACATCGCATCGGCGTGGCACTGCGCCAGGCCGGTCAGGACGGCGTCCACACGTATCGCATTCCGGCGCTGGGGACGACGCCACAAGGGACGTTGTTGTGCGTCTATGACATTCGGCGCCGATCGTCACGCGACTTGCAGGGCGACATTGACGTCGGCCTGAGCCGCAGCGCCGACGGCGGCCAAACCTGGCAACCGATGCAGGTGATCGCGGACATGGGAACCTACGGCGGTCTGCCTGAGGAGGCGAACGGCGTGGGCGACCCGGGCCTGGTCATCGACCACCAGACCGGCGAAATACTCGTTTTCGCCCTCTGGGTGCATGGCAAGCAGGGCAAACATCAGTGGCAAGGGGACGGCTCGGAAGCGGGCTACGAAATCGGCAAGACGGCGCAGTTCATTTTGGTCCGCTCGCGCGACGACGGCCGCACCTGGTCCCAGCCGGAGAACATCACGCGGCA
>CAYWTU010000804.1:0-2411 GCA_964461275.1 uncultured Pirellulales bacterium
TGACCAACGTCCGACCGCAGAACGTCAATCGCGCGGTGCTGACTTTTCCTGGCTCGCCGTCGCCAAGCGCCGCAGGCGTCGCACGGCATCGGCCACCAGGCCAATGGCCTGCTCGACGTCGTCCGCCGTGTTGAATCGGCCCAGACCAAACCGCAGGCTGGCCCGCGCGTGGTCTTCGCCCAGGCCCAGCGCCCGCAGCACGTGGCTGGGCTCGGGATTGGCCGATGTGCACGCGCTGCCGGAACTGACCGCCAGGCGCTGCATGCTCATCATCAGCGCCTCGCCATCGACGTTGGTGAAGCTCAAATTCAAGTTGCCCGGAAGCCGCAGGCCGGCGCTGTGCAAATCTGGGCCGTTGAGCCGCACGCCCTCCAGCTCCTGCACGATGCCGGCTTGGAGCCGGTTGCGCAGCTCCGCGAGCCGGAGCGTTTCGGCCGGAAGCTCGGCCAAGCACAGGTCGAGCGCCGCCGCGAATCCAACCATCCCTGGCACATTCAACGTGCCGCTGCGAAGCCCACCTTCCTGCCCGCCGCCGTCCACTTGCGGCACGAGGCGGACGCTCCCCGGCCCGCGCCGCACGTACAGAGCGCCGATTCCCTTGGGGCCGTAGATCTTATGGGCCGAGAAACTCATCAAGTCGACGCCCAAGGCGGAAACGTCGAGCGGCAACTTTCCCACCGCTTGCGTGGCGTCGGTGTGGACCGCGATGCCGCGGCGCCGGCACTCGCGGGCGATCTCGGCCACCGGCTGCACGACCCCTATTTCGTTGTTGGCGAGCATCACGCTCACCAGCGCCGTGTCGTCGCGCAAGAGGCCCAAGAACTGTTCCAAGTCCAGTTCGCCGGCGCGCGAATCGCCCGCCTGTTTCACCGTCGCCAGCGTGATTTCGAAATTCTTGCGCGCCAGTCGGGCCAACGGATCGAGCACCGCCCGGTGCTCCGTGGCCACGCTGACGACGTGATTGCCGTGCAGCCTCGCCCGCTCGAGTACGCCGCGGATCGCCAGATTGTTGCTTTCGGTGGCCCCGCTGGTGAACACGATTTCGCGCGGCGAGGCGCCGATGGCGGCCGCCAACCGATGGCGGGCTTCGTCCGCCGCCTCGGCAGCGCGATGTCCGAATGCATGACTTACACTGCCGGCGTTGCCGTAATGCTCCGTCCAGTACGGCGCCATGGCGTCGACCACGCGGGGATCGACCCGCGTGGTGGCGTGGTTGTCCATGTAAATCGGCGGTTGCATGACGGCTATCGGCTGGATGCCTGCGGGACGCCAAGGCCGACGCTTCGACGCGCATGTGACGCCATGTCGGCTCTGTATGACCTTATAGCCGCCCTCCGGGCGACCGGTCTACGCCCAAGCGGTTTCGCAATTGGCCGTGTCCATCCGCCTGCCCGGGCTGCGGACCACGGGATTGGTCCACGGCTTGGGCGCCATCCTCGGGTATAATGGCCGGCATGGGTTCTGGCTGTCGCAACCTGCACCGGGCAGCGCCGCTGCGGCGACGTGAGTTGCTGCGCGCCGGTGGGCTGAGCCTGATGGGGCTTTCGCTCGGCGAATTATTGGCCCTGCGCACGCTCGCCAACGATTCCGAGGCTGCGCCTTCCGCAGCGGCGGTGGGCCCTGGCCTCGGCGGCTTCGGCCAGGCCAAGGCCTGCATCTTGCTGTTCATGTGGGGTGGGCCGGCCCAGCAGGAAACCTGGGATCTAAAGCCACACGCCCCCGCCGAGATTCGCGGCGAGTTCAAGCCGATCGCCACGAATGTCCCCGGCATCGAGATTTGCGAACACTTCCCCCAGCTCGCCACGCGTTGCGACAAACTGGCGGTCGTCCGCTCGATGACCCACAACAATGTGGACCACACTTCGGCCACGCATTTCATGCTTACGGGCCAGCCGCCCAAGCCCAGCGTCGACCTGCGGGCCGATTGGCCTCACTTTGGCGCCGTGCTGTCCCGACTAGGTCGCGGGCGCGACCCACTTCCGCCGTTTGTGCAGATGCGTCCCAAGGTTCCGGGCGACGTGCCGCGGTTCGTCGAACAAAGCCACGGGCAAGGCGCCGGCTGGCTCGGACAAGCCCTCGACCCATTGACGATCGACGCCGATCCGAATGCCGCCGACTATCACGTGGCTGACTTTGCCTTGCGGGGCGAACTGTCGTTGTCGCGGCTAGACGGCCGGCGCAATCTGCTCCGCAGCGTCGAGTCGGCGCAACGGGCCCTCGACGCGACCCATGGCGCCGCAGGGAGACATTACGCCCGGGCGTTTGAGCTGCTGGCCTCCGGCGCCGGCCAGGGCGCGTTTGCCTTGGACGAAGAGTCGGCCGCGGTCCGAGATCGCTACGGCCGCAATCCACACGGGCAGTCGGTCTTGCAGGCCCGACGGCTGGTCGAGCGCGGCGTGCCGCTGGTGACC
>CAYWTU010000805.1:0-2399 GCA_964461275.1 uncultured Pirellulales bacterium
GCCCGGGGAACGTCCAAAATCTTGAGCAGTTCGTCGTCCCAGTCCAGCTTGTGGATGTTGTAAATCAGCGTGCGGCTGGCGTTGCTGACGTCGGTCACGTGGCACGCGCCTCCCGTGAGCCGCCATACCAGCCAGGTGTCTACGGTGCCGAAGAGAACCTCGCCTTTGGCTGCACGGGCGCGCAGGCCAGACGTTGAATCGAGGAGGTGCTTGATCTTCGTGCCTGAGAAGTAGGCGTCGACCACCAAGCCGGTCTTCTGACGAAAGGCGGCCTCGTAGCCGTCCGCCTTGAGCCGGTCGCAAATGGGGGCGCTGACGCGGCTTTGCCACACAATGGCGTTGGAGACCGGTTTGCCGGTGGCGCGATCCCAAAGGATCGTCGTTTCCCGCTGATTGGTGACTCCGATGGCGGCGATGTCAGCGGCCGTGAGTTTGGCCTTGGCCAACGCCTGCTGCGCTACCGTGAGCTGGGAGGTCCAGATTGCCTCGGGGTCGTGTTCGACCAGTCCCGGGGCCGGCAGAATCTGCTCAAACTCCTGTTGGGCTACGGCGATCATCCGGCCGTCGTGGCCGAAAACGATCGCGCGACTCGAGGTGGTTCCTTGATCGAGCGCCAGGATGTACTTCGCCATGGTCGCAGTATTTCCTAATTGAAGCAGTGTTTCCTGATGGAAGTTGATCGTCCCTGCCCAGCGACGCTACTTGCGGTTGTCGTTGGAATGATGATTGGCGATCAGCAGGTCGTACACCCAGCCGCCCAACACGCCGCCAATCGTCGGCCCAACAACTGGCACCCACCAAAAGCCGTTGCCGGCCGTGAACACCTCGCCCCCCCAGCCTGCGACGAATGTAAACAGGCGAGGGCCCAAGTCGCGGGCCGGATTGATTGCATAGCCGCAGTTGTAGCCAAACGTCATGCCGATCGCGAGAACTACTAGGCCGACAAAAAGGCCGCCCAAATTGGCGGTGGGCGCGTTGTTCTTGTTGTCGCCAATGGCGAACACGCACAGCACCAACAGCGCTGTGCCGACGATCTGATCGACCAACCCTCCCGGCACGTTCGAGAGAAAACCTTGTGGATACGTGGCGAAGATGCCGGCAGTGGCGGTGTCGCCGGTGACGGTTCGCGTACCGCCGTCAAAGTGGTTGAACGCCTCGTAATAGGTTCCGTAGACCAGCGCTGCCGCGACAAACGCGCCGGCGAACTGGGCCACGATGTAAGGGACCACCTTGCTCCAGGGAAAGCCGCGATGCACGGCCAAGGCCACGGTGACGGCGGGATTTAGGTGTGCCCCGGACACACCGGCCGAAACGTAGATTCCCATCACCACGGCCAATCCCCAGCCCAGATTGATGGACAGATACGCCCCATTTTCTTTGCCGCTGAGGACCACTTGGGCGACAACGGCTACACCAAAGGTGATCAGGACCAGGGTGCCCAAAAACTCCGCCGCCGCCTCACGGGCTGTACCTCGCAGCATGTTGCGTCGCTCCTTCCTCGAAGAACCAACCTGGCTGTTGATCGATGGGGCCGGGCGCCGTTTCCGTAGGCCTCATGCCGTCCCCTGAAGCAGTGAGGGGAGATTGTGGCGGACGCATCGCCACGTTGCAAA
The DNA here is from genome assembly GCA_964461275.1 of uncultured Pirellulales bacterium. GTDB lineage: Bacteria > Planctomycetota > Planctomycetia > Pirellulales > CAYNRE01 > CAYWTU01. Next base: position 1,614 of record CAYWTU010000805.1, read on the forward strand.
TTCACTAGCACTGGTCGGGGGGTTCTCGCTTTCGGCGACCAGCGCTGGTAGTTGACTTGGGGGGTATGGCCGGCTAGTCTAATTGAACCATTAGGGATGAAAGGAATTTTCCGCCGGTTACGGATCTGCCGGCGGTATGCCGCAGGGGAGCTTGATGAGTCGTTAAAGGTGAAGTTCGCGCCAGGAAGCATCTTTCGTCATTGACGTGTTGAATTGGTCAACTGAAGCGAGGGCCGCCATGAAGCGCATGAGTTTCGGTCGTCTGTTCGGGTCCGCGCCGTTCGCCGCCTTGATGATTTCGTTGTTGACGATCCACTGGTCGTCATCGGCGCAGGCGCAATTCAGCCTGAGCGTCGGCGGCCCGACGAACAACAGCAACACGAGCTTGGTTTCGGATTTTCTCAACGGAAGCGCCGCGGCGGCACATGGCGTTTCGAACACGGGCGCCGGCGGCAGCACGGCCGCCACGTTCGGCGCAACGTTAACGGGCTCGACTCGATATGTGGGGGGGGTGGCGGCGGACAACGGCGCGGCTACGACGAGTTCCTCGACCGCTACTCTCAACGCTGACTACAACTTCAATTTCAGCGTTTCGGCGCCCAGCACCGCCGTGTATCAGGTGACCGTGAGTTCGCGAATGACGGCCGGAATGACCGCCATCGACGACGCGCCGGACATCATCTTTCAAATCAATAGTTCCAGCGGCACTTCGTCGATCAGCGCCGTGACGGGCCGCCTCAACAGCGTAGTCAACGGTTCGCTTGGTTTGGCCGGCGCCAGCCGGGG
>CAYWTU010000806.1:0-2393 GCA_964461275.1 uncultured Pirellulales bacterium
CGGCGTTGCGGTAGGTATCTATAAGTGCAACTTCTTCAAGAAGGTCTTCGCCGATTCGTGGGGACCCCGCCTGCAGTACCTGTTGACCAATAGCCTGCTCGGGCTCGTGCAAGTGCCCGACACGACGCTGGTGTCGGTGGTGCAGATGCTTTCCGACGCTCGTTATCGGCAGACGATTGTGGCCCGCATCGAAGACCCGGCCGTCCGCTCCTATTGGCTGCACGAATTCGAACCCCTCCCGGCCCGACTCAAGAGCGAATGGACCAGCCCCGTGCTCAATAAGCTGGGGCCACTGGTCGCCAGTCCCATCCTGCGGCACGTGTTTGGACAGCCCCGTTCAACGCTCCGCCTCCGCGAGGCGCTCGACTTGCGTAAGGTCATCTTGTGCCCATTCTCGAAAGGCCGACTGGGCGAAGATACGGCTACGCTGCTCGGCGCCTTGTTCGTCTCGGCCGTGCAGATTGCGGCCCTCAGTCGGGCCGACCAGCCTGAGCACGAGCGCGTCCCCACGACGCTCTATCTCGACGAGTTTCACAACTTCGCCACCGATTCCTTTGCCTCTGTGTTATCGGAGGCTCGTAAGTATGCGCTATCCTGCGTGTTGGCGACGCAGTTTTTGGAACAAGTGGACGAACCGACCTTGGCGGCCATCGCCGGCAACGTCGGTTCGCTGGTCAGCTTCGCCGTCGGTCAGCGGGACGCCGAAACGGTCGCCGAAATGCTTGGCGCGCCGGTGACGCCGGCCGACCTGTTGGCGCTGCCGCAGTACCACGCCGTCGTGCGGCTCTTGATCGACGGTTATCCCTCGGCCCCGTTTTCGATGCGCACGCTGCCGCTGGCTGCCGTCTCGGAGGACGCCCAGGATCAACACGTCGTGCGCAAGACGTCGCATTACCGCTACGCCCGGCCCCGCTCAATGGCAGAGCAGAATCTGACGACTGTCTACGCCCGTTGCTGACCGAGGCTGCCGGCGCTTTCGTCCGGCTCCGCTTGGTTCGACTCAGAACAGACGCAACTGACGCATGGCTCCGCTTGGCTCGCTCGTTGGGTTTTCCACCGTCGAAGCGCGCGCCGCCTCCGCGACCGGAAGCGCTACAAGGGCAAGTTCCGACTCGTCCAACTTTCGCACGAACCCGCGGCCGTTAAAGCCTGTACGATACGCCGAGCGCCGGCGATCGGTGAGGCTGTCGCCCCAAATCACACCGCCCCCAAGGTTGTAGAGCGCCAAATTGAGCGTCGTCATGCGGACGCACGAAATCTCCACGTCCTGGCCCCACAGTTCCCAAGTCGGCTGGAGTTTACCGACGGCCAACAACATCCGCCCGGACCCGCAGCACGGATCGAGTACGCGGCGCCGGTCAACGGCGTCTTCATCGACTTCCGCCAGCGTCATCCGAGCCATCGCCTCACACAGACTGGGCGGGGTGAAGAATTGCCCCCGTTCGCCGCGACTGATCGCGCCCTGAAACAGGTCACCCAAGGTGTCTTGCCGGGTTGTTTCCATCACCTCGATCAGCTTGGCAAAGGCCTGCGCCAAACTGTCGCAGCCGCGTTTTCCCGCTGCGCCAGCGGTATGCCGGGCAACCGTCGCCAGATACTCCTCCTCCATCGAACCACCCGACAAGGCGCACACCCCCATCGTGAGCAAGTCATCGAACGCTTGCCGTCGGCCGACACCCGAGCGATCCGACGCTTGATCGACCAGCGCCAACACCTCGTGAGTTTCCCGGTGACTGAATCGCTCCTGGGGCACAATCGCAAGGCAAGGGACGGAGCGTGCCATCCCGCCGAGGCGCCGTCAAGCGACTCCATTCCCACCACCGCCGTCAACGCCTCGTCAAAACGCCCCATCCGTGGTCGGATGGGGCGGATAGGAGACCGCTGCGGCGGTCGGTCGAAGCGCGACGATGGCGCACCTGCGAACTAGGCAACCGAGAATGATGTCGCCTACGACGGCAGTGAGATGTTTGCCAACGTGCAGAACTGGTCGGTCTCTTCCCACGTCAAGCGGCGGGTGAGAAACCCGTTCTTCCACTGCACGAACAGTCGAAGCGGCTCGGCCCCTTCCGCAAAGGCGAACCAGCCGCGGCCCTGGTACTTTGGGGGCAAGCATTCGAGGTACCAGTCGTAGGTTTCTTCTTCAATCGCGTGGTTCCAATGATCGGCGCTGGTGCGGAGGATCATTTCATTCCAGCTTTCGCTGGGCGGAAGCGGGACGATGGGACCCGCCCGCATCAGACGGCGGACGAATTCGTGGACAGACTGGGGATCATCCGGCGTCTGCGACGCTTTCCAAGGTTGTTGTGTGGACATCGTGGGGTCTCCGGCTACGTGAAGGAACAAATCGGCCAACGTGGCTGCCTGCCAATCGGCAGGAGGCGGACAGTAGCCGA
>CAYWTU010000807.1:0-2388 GCA_964461275.1 uncultured Pirellulales bacterium
CCGCGTCGTAGGCAGCGGTGGTGGCGTCGTCCAGCATGGCAATCGGGTGCACGTTGGTTGTCTTAGAGTTCAACAAAAAACCTGTTCGATTCGCCGACAACTACGGGAGTTAAAAGTCCGATGTCAGGTTGTTTGGCGGTCTCTTAAGAATTGCGGCGATGGTCGCCGCGACGTTGGGCGCGTCCTCAGCGGATGGGGTCCATGTGGCTGCCGCGCCAACTTGTACGTCGCGGCGGCCCGGTCATACTGACGGGGTCCCCTCCCGCAGAGACAGGGCGCCGCCCGGCGCCAGCGCCACATACGTTCGCGTTCCCGACAAGGCGCCCTGCTCATCGTAACGAGGAAGCGTGATTACGCGGATATCGGTCACGCGGTCGTCGCCTTCGGTGAAACGGACAACTCGGTCGGTCTGTTGGTGGGAAACTTGTTCGTCCACCGAAAAAACAACGTCGCCGAGGCGCGATCGCAGGCGGCCGAAGATCTCTTGATCGGTTAGCCCGATCAGGTCGTCTCCCGCGAGCGCCAGAACTCCGTCGGACGACGCCTGTGCCCGTACGACGCGATCGTCCATGTCGCACTCCAGCACCTCGACGATGGCGCCCGGCGACCAGTCTGCTAGAGTTTGGCGGGCGTGCGACTCTTGAGCCGCGCTGTCGTGGACGACGCCATCGCGGTTGAGCGCAAAGGGAGTCGTCATTTTGGGCGGCGCCGGAATCTCGTGAATGAACTCGGGAACCCAACGCGTGAATGACAGGGAGTCGTCGTCAAAATTCTCCAAGCGATGGACGAGAGCGTCGATCGTGGCGTTCCAAACGCCGCGATTGCGCCGCAATGGCGTTTCCGCCACGGCGTCCTGTCGCTGCAGCTCCTCGACCACCTGGTGCAGCTCGGCCTTGCTCAGGCCGAACAGGCTGTATTGAACGGGCGCCGTCGACGTGCACACCGAGACATTGCAGTCCCAGGCGTCGGCGAATTCGAGCATCTCGCGAAACTCGCGCCAGTTCATTCGCAGCAGGGTGAAATTGACTCCGAAGACTGTTTGAACGCCCTGGCAGTAGTCGTGAAAGACGCGAAAGTTGTCCATCAACTTCTCGTAGTTGACGTTCAGCCGGATGCCTTCGAGCGTTTCCTTGCGCACGCCATCCATGGAGATGTTGATGGACGTGGGCAAGCGATCCAAGACTCGCTGCACTTTGGCGTGGTACTGCGTGCCATTGGTGGTGATGAAGTGCTGCAGTTTCACCTGCATCTCGATCAGCATGTCCCACACGCGGTAGTTTTCGTTTATCAAGAACGGCTCACCGCCGAGGAACGACGCCGATTGCAAATGGGGCAGATACTTTCGCAGGTCTGCAAAGAATTCGTCGCCATACGCCTTGGGCAAGGGAGGCAACTTCTCCCGTCGGGCGCGAATCAGCGACGATAGCTCTCCGTAGCACATCACGCATTCCAGGTTGCAGGCGTTGCTGAGATTGAACTCCATATTCAGCGGCCAGTGCTTGCCGTCAGCCGCCGCGGGCGGCTCGTCGTACTTCATGGCATGAATGGGCTTGTATCCGACGCTGTCCAACGCCAAATTGCCGTCCTTGATCTGCCAGATGCACGAGTCGCAACCCTTGACGAACTCGTAGCTGAGCATCGCCCGGCGCATGGCCTCGATGGGGGCGCCATTCCAAATGTCATCCAGTCGCCGCGCCATCACGTTGCCCAACAAGTGTCGCTGGTTCATGCAGCACGCGCGGACGTCGCCCGTGGGGTGAAAATACAGCGACGTAAACGGCGCATAGCAAGCCGCGCGAAACGGCTGCGCCGCCAAAGGGCGGGCTGCGTCGTAGGCGGCAATGGCGGCGGCGTCGAGCATGGCGATGACCGTGAGATCTCGAAAATCGGCAACGACGCTACGTCAACCAGCGGCAGACGTCCTTGGCCCAGTACGTCACGATCACGCCGGCCCCGGCCCGCCGGATGGCCAACAACGACTCCAGCGCCGCGGCCCGCTCGTCTAGCCAGCCGCGCTCGGCCGCCGCCTTGAGCATTGAATACTCGCCGGAGACGTTGTAAGCCGCCAGCGGAACCCCTGGAAATGTCTGCCGTACGGCCGAGATCACGTCTAAGTAGGCCAGGGCGGGCTTAACCATCAGCATATCCGCCCCCTCGGCCAGGTCCAACTCCGCCTCGCGCAGCGCCTGGGCCGCCGCTGAGGCCGGGTCCATCTGGTAGCCGCGGCGGTCGCCAAACTGCGGCGCGCTTTCAGCCGCCTCGCGAAACGGGCCGTAAAACGCGCTGGCGTACTTAACCGCGTAGCTCAAGATCGGCAGATGTTCGTAGCCGTGGACGTCCAGGCGGCGGCGAATGGCGGCGATCATGCCGTCCATCATGCCGCTGGGG
>CAYWTU010000808.1:0-2386 GCA_964461275.1 uncultured Pirellulales bacterium
AGCGGTCCATCCGCAGCGGGCCAGGAGCGGCCTCGACCACGCGCCGGCCGCCACACAGTAGGCGCCGGCCGTGATGTCGCCCGCCGACGTGACGACGCGATCGACCTGCCCCTTGCGCAGCACGATGTCCTCGACGGTCACACCGCCGCGAATCTGAACCTGGCGCTGTTCACAAGCGGCGATCAACGCCTTGAGGTGGCGCGGGTTGCGGACCTGCGCCTCATCGGGCACAAGCCAAGCGGCGTGCCAGGCGGACTGGCCGGCGCGCGCCAGGGCCGGTTCGAGCCGTTCCCACTGGCCGCGCGACAGGCAAGCGTGTTCAATGCCCAATTCATGCCACAGCGCCAATGCCGGTTGCAGCGCGTTGGCGTCGGTGGGGGTTCGGGCCACATACAACCCACCACAGCGTCGATAGCCGGTGTCGATGCCCGTTTCTTCTTGGAGCTGCCGATGCCACCTGGCGTGAACTTCGTTGCTTAGCCCGGCCAATTGCAGCCAGGCAATGTCTTGCGGACGGCGCCTGGATGGCGGCAGAATGCCCGCACCGGCCCACGACGCTTCGCGCCCCGGTTGACCCCGCTCGAGCACGGTTATCGCCGCCCCGTGCTGGGCCAATTCATACGCCAACGACAGCCCGATCGCACCGCCGCCGACGATCAACACATCTGGATTCGCGGGCGGCATGTGATATCAGTGAGGACCGGGGTACATGGCTTGCTGCGCGGCGGCAGTGCGTAAGCATCCGATTTTACTCGTGGGACGCTCGACCGACAGGCCATCCGACCAGCAGACAACCGCAGCCAGGCGGCAATGTCTACTCGGACGCCGGTCGTTCGACTGCGGCGCGAAGCGAATCCCAAACAGACTCGCCCATCGGCAGCCGCTGCAACTCGTCGCGCAGCCTAGCCAGGCCGGCGCCGTCGTCCACGTCGTACCAAGGCGATACGAGTGAATAGTCGATGCGGGCGATGCGAAGCCGGTCCGTTGTCTGCCGCAGAACCTGGTCGGTCCCCCAGGCGATCCCGGAGAAAATCGGCAGGTTAAACTGCGAAACGCCCAATAAACAGTAACCGCCGTCCGCCGCCGGACTAATGACCACGGGCTGGTCCTTTAAGAGCCGCCAAACCATCTCGATCAGATCCAGGGGAATCGTCGGACTGTCGCCGCCAAGGAACACCACGGCGCGGGCGCCGCTGGTGCGCGCACGGCGAACATAGGCGGCCAGGCGGGCCCCCAAGTTGCCTGTCTCCTGCGGCAGCACGCGCCAGCAGGCGCCGGCCAACGCGCCAAATGCCGGCGCTTCCTCGCGTGGCGTGAAGACGAGATCGCGACGGTCGCCGCAGGCATCGAAGCGCCGCAGCGTGGTTTCCAAACAGGCCCGGTAGATGGCCGCCGCACGCTCGGGCCCTATCTCGGCGGCGAGCCTCGTCTTGGCCAGGCCGGGGGTCCAGTGCTTGGCGAATACCGCAATCTGGCGCACGGCAAGGCCCCGGAAGGCGGGTCATAGAAAACCGCTAGTCGGCAACGCCAAGCGGTTTGGCTCCTCCACCGTTGTCCCCTTTCGCGCGACCGTTGTAAACCGCCCTTAAGCGAGTCAGGACGTACTGCTTGCCGCTGACGGTTCCCCAGGTAGGCAGAGGTGGAACCGATAGACTAAAGTAGTGGTCACCCTGCCCCCCCGGTCTTACCTGCCCCTGGCCATGATCACGCTCGCCGGTCCAAGCCACCGCTACTGCGACGGTCAAACGCGTCGCACGTTCTTGCAGGCGGGCGCGCTGGCCGTAGGCGGGCTGTCGTTGCCGCAGCTCTTTGCCGCCGAGCAGGCTAGCGGCCGACGCGGCCACAAGTCGGTGATCATGATTTATCTGTCGGGTGGGTTGTCGCACCACGACACGTTCGACCCCAAGCCCGACGCGCCGGCCGAAATTCGCGGCGAGTTTCAGCCGATTGACACCGCGGTAGCGGGTGTGCATTTCTGCGAACTTTTGCCCAAGCTGGCTCTGGCAGCCGACAAGTTTTGCGTCGTTCGCTCGCTCGTCGGCCTGCGCGACGAACATTCGAGTTTTCAGAACGTCACGGGCTACCCTCAGTCGGAAAGCCTGCGCGACGGCAAGCCGAGCTTCGGCTCGGTGATCGCCCGACTGCAAGGCTCGGTCGACCCCGTTGTGCCGCCGTTTGTCGATCTGTTTCCGACCATGCAACATCGGCCCTACAACAGCCCCTCGGCCGGCGCCTTGGGGCGGTCGTTTGACGGAGCCAAGGCCGACGGCGAAGACCTGGCCAGCATGAAGCTGCGGTTCGTCGAACCGGCGCGGTTCGAGCTGCGGCGAGATTTGCTTGCGCAGTTCGACATCTTTCGCCGTAGCGTGGAAGCGAACGAACTGAG
>CAYWTU010000809.1:0-2385 GCA_964461275.1 uncultured Pirellulales bacterium
AATGGCCGACTCGGGCCGTAGATCGGGCGAGTCGGCGAAACGAACGTAATCGTCCGTGCCGTCGAGACTGAAGGCGTTGCCCGCAAGTCCGGCGGCATAGGTGGCTCCATTAATCAACACGCCGTCATTGTCGCGGGCAGCGTCGTCGGTGGTGCTGTTCCCCGTCCACCAGGCGAGCGCGTCGGCGGGGACGCCGTTTCCTTCGAGCAGAACACCGCTGCCGGTGTTGGCCGAAATGACGTTCCGCTCGGCGGCGTCGTTCACGCCATTGGCGTCCGTGCCGATCAGGTTCTCGGCGGCCGTGCCGTGGATATAGATGCCGTCGCCGCCGTTGCCGCGGGCTGTCGAGCCGTCGGCCGCGACGCCCACGTAGTTTCCATAGACCCAATTACCGCCGCTCCCCGCGTTGCGGATCACGATGCCGTCGTCGCCATTGGCGCCGACGACGTTATTGCGGACGACGTTGTTGTCGGCGTTCTCCGAAAGCAGAATCCCGTCGTCGGCATTGCCGGCCGCGGCGCTCGTCGAATTGAGGCCCACCCAGTTGTATTCGATCGTGTTGTTGTCGCCGTAGCCCGTCGAACCATCGATCTCGAGCCCCTCGTCGGGAAAGTTGATGACGATAAAGCCCTTGATCGTGCTGTCGTTGGTCCGCAGGACGAGGCCGGCCGACGAGCCGGTGGCGTTCGTCCCGTCGAGCGTGATCAGCGGCGTGCCGGAATAGCCCGGCTGGGTCGTGGCGTCGATGATGACCGGGTCGACGATAAAGTCGAAACCCGTGCCGTTTGGATTGGCGCCGCTCGTCCCATTGACGTTGATCGTATGGGCCCCGCCGCCGCCGATATTGAACTCGATTCGGTCCTGTTCGTAGCCGTTGAGCGTGGCGTTCGCGGCCAAAATCGCCTCGCGGAGCGAGATATAGCCATCGGCCCCCTGGTTGGCGATCAGGTTGGCGATGCTCGATGTATCGCCGTCGACCGTGTCGGCGGCGGTCGTGACGGTGAGGGTCGGATTGGCCGCCAGGTATTCGAACGCGCCGATGTCGATGCCTCCCGAGCGGACCACGCCCCGTTGGTCGAAATAAGGGGCATTGGTGCCGCTGCCCGCGTTGATCGCAGTGCTGGCGGCCTGAAGCGAATGGGTCAAGGTGAACCCACCGTTATCCGCCAGTGCATTGAGCAGCGGATCGACGTTCTGTTGGTCGCTCGCGCCCCAGCCCGTGCTGCCCGTCGTGACGCCGAGGATGTTGTATCCCTGGCTGGTAAACGAACCGCTCACGTCCTCGCTGGTCATGCCGGTGGATGTGTTGCCCGCGATGATGGAGTTTTTCACCGAGGTCGTCACACCGCCGCCGGATTCATACACGCCGCCGCCCTGGTTGGTGCTGGTGTTGTTGGCGACCGTCACATTCACCAATTCGGCATCCTTTTCGTTCACCAACCCGCCGCCGTATCCGGCGGTGTTGCCGCTGAACGTGGAATTCAACACGGTCAGGTCGGCGTTCGTGCCACCGGACCATACGCCGCCACCGCCGCTGAAGGCGAAGTTGTTGTCAAAAAGCGAGTCGCGGATCACCAGCACTTTGGTGTTGTTCACACCGCCGCCGTTGCCGGTGACGGTGTTGCCCGTGACGCGCGTGCCGTCGAGCGTGAGGGTTCCGGTGTTCTTGATGGCACCGGCCTGAGAAGTGCCGACATGATTGGAGAACACACTGTCGGACACGACGACCGTGCTGACGGTGCCGACCAGCAAGCCGCCCTCGCCGGCGTTGCCGCCGCCGGTGATCGTCAGACCTTTCAGGCCGACCGTCACCGTGTTGTGAACTTCCAACACGCGGTCGAGGCCGGCGCCGTGGATGGTCGTTTGTCCGGCGCCCAGGCCCACGAGCGTCCAGCTTTGCAGAATGTCGAGGTCGCCCGAAAGGGCCGCGTCGTCGCCCGTGCCCGCCAGGGCCAGTGTGTGAACGCCCGCGCCCAAAAACACGGCGTCGTGCCCGGCCGTGTTGTTCGTGGCCCGAATCGCCTCGCGGAGCGAGATTTTTCCGTCGGCGCCTTTGCTCGCCAGCAGGTTGGCGACGGAGGTGGTGTTCCCGTCCACCACGTCATTCAGCGTGTCCACCACCAGCGCCGGCATGCGCGACGGATCGCTCTCGATGCGCTGATGGCTCTCGTACAGCAGCGCGCGCGTCGTGTAGGAGCCCGTCGCTTGGCCAGGATAGGAATGGCGTTCGTCACGATGCGAGTGCTTGGTGGAATCGACGAGGTAGCTGTTGTAGAGGTAGACGTCGCCGTTTCCATCCATCTCAATGCCGAACATGTGCGGCACGCCAATGTTTTTGAGCTCGTTCTTCTTCGCCGCGGTGTTGGTGTGGAGCCACATCTGCAA
>CAYWTU010000810.1:0-2384 GCA_964461275.1 uncultured Pirellulales bacterium
CGACGTACGCCTTGCTGTCGCATGCCATGCCGGCCGCGATGTCGATCGTCTGCCCTGGCCGCTGCGTTGGTTGGCCCTGGCGGTTCTTCAAGAAGCCGGCGAGGGTTGAAGCGATTTCCACCTGGCTGCCGTCGGGCGAAACGGCGATCGAGATAGAATCGCTCGTTCCCAACTTCAAATCCTCGGTAATCTCGGCCTTTCCGTATTTGAAAATGTACTCCGACTTGTAGTGCTCGCGCTCCTTGCCGAGTTCGTCCAGTCGGCCGTACTGGCTCTTGCCTAACGTGACGACCCCTTCAAGCACATTCCGGTCGCCCCCCAGCCCGCAGAATCCGTAAAACGACTTGCGAAAGGCGCTGTCGACAAACTCGAATTGCACTTCGCAATCGTCGCCAACGTCGACGCCAAAGTAGCAATCGTCGTCGCGCGTAGGAAGAAAACCGGTCTGGGCGTTCTGGTCGACGTCCATGTAAGCATAGAAGTAGCTGCGACCGCCCTGTGGGTGCGTCCGCCCCACCTGGCCCGCCACCCGAGCGTAGAGATAAATGTGCTGCTTGTCGTGCGCCACTTTGAACTCCAAGAGGTCAACATCCGGCACGTATTCCAGGTACGGCGCCGCATCGCCGCGAGGATCGTCCACGCCGGGAATGTTTCGCCAATCGTCGAAACTGCCGTCGATGGCGATATTCGTTTCGCGAGTCACCACGCCTCCGCTGACCGTGAACCCCAGCGGCTTGGCGCCAAGTTGCGGGACCAGCGATTGCGAGGACTTTGGTTCCGCCGGCGGATTCGATTGGGCGTCCAATTCGATGGCCGTCAGAGCCTCCACGTCGCCGCGAAACGCGGGCGCAAAGGTTCCCGCCACAGTGAACGTGGCGCTGGCTGCCTCCGGGGCAGCGCCGCCGGCCCGGTGCGCGGATTCATAGACATACGTTCCGGCCTGGTTGTCGAACGATTCCAACTGCACGTTCTCCCGCGCAAACCCGGCGGGGACGTCGGCCGTGGCCACAACGACCGGCCAGCGGCCGTTGGTGACGATGAGGGAAACGGTCGCCCAGTTGCCGGATGGCGGGCCCGCTCCCGCCACCGCCGGTCCAACGTCGATCGACCATAGGCCCGTGAGTGGAATGCCTTGGCGGTCGCGCACCGCCAGCGGCAAGAAGTCGAGCGACTCGGTCACCACCGGCCCCGGGACAGTCATATCGTAGAAAAGCGCGTTTTCATTTTGGTCGTAGTGCAGCGTGGCGGGATCGGGGGGCCAGGTGGGCAGCAGGTCGCGTCGCGTGCGATAGAACTCGTTTGCGTGGAACCGACCGTGCGCGTCCAACTTTCCGATCGGCCGCTCGGTCTGGCTGGTGAATGCGTGGACGACGCGCTCGGCGCCTTGGGCAAAGACGCGGGCCTCGCGCATGTAACGCCGGGCGGCCGCGTTCCAAGTGGTAGTCAGCGTGCGGATATGCGCGTCGCGGGCGATGGGAAGCGCCCCCGGTCGAATGAAAACCTGCGCGGTCGGCGACGCCGGGTCGCCCAACCAAATCAGGTCGTCCTTGGCGAACGTGAGCTTGAACTTCACCTCACGGGCATACGTTGTCGGGGGTTCATCCCCCGCGGTGCAAGGCGACACCACGGCCAGGGTGGCGACAACCAGTCCAGGAATGAATGCTCGCACGCTACTACTCCTTGAATCGCTGCTGTGACCGTCCGGGCGTGCCGATGCAAAAAATCGCCCCGCGAACGGCGCCGAAGTCCTAGCCCTATTATAGGTGCAATTGGCGATGGCCTATGCCATAATGCCCGGCGTTCAAAACCGCTGTCTAGCCCCAGGAGGCCCAGACCATGACCCAGTCGCATCAGCCGCCGCGTGATGTTGAACGCCGGACGTTTCTGAAGAGCGGATTGGCCGCCGTGGGGGCGTCCGCCTTGTCCTCCGCAATGGTGTCGGCGGACGAACAGCGGCCGCCGCAATCGGCCGTGCCGTCCGACGTTGGCGCCGTTGAGAAAGATCAAGGCCTGGCCACGCGCCCATTTGGCAAGACGGGTCGCGTGCTGCCGATCCTGGGCATGGGTGGCTCGGCCATGACCGGTTTGTTCATCAAGGCGTACGGCGCCGAGCTGTTGCCTATGGACCAGCGCGTGGCGATGGTCCGTCATGGCTTCGAGCGAGGCATACGCTATTTCGACACCGCCCGCGTTTACGGTGAAAGCGAGTCTATCGTGGGGCGGGGGTTGGCCGGCGTCCGTGAGCAGTGCTTCGTCGCCACCAAAGTCCACGTAACGGCGCCGGATGAGGTGCGCAAGTGCCTGGAGAAGTCGCTGGAACAGCTCGACATGAGCTACGTCGACGCGGCGCAGAGTCATAGCCCGTGCATTGAGCGAGTGGGAGT
>CAYWTU010000811.1:0-2383 GCA_964461275.1 uncultured Pirellulales bacterium
TCTAACTCCGGTGGATTGCAGCGTACCGAGTCGGTTGTTTGTCGGACTCTAAGAGGCCGCCAAACGACCTAACAACGACCCTCTAACTCCGGTGGATTGCAGCGTACCGAGTCGGTTGTTTGTCGGACTCTAAGAGTGTCGCTTCGCTACATGACCGCGAAGTAGTTTTCAACCGCAAAGTCGAAGTTCTCGTTCGTCAATTCCAAGGGGCGGTCGTTGTAGAAACAGAAATTGCGAATCTGCGAAAGCAGGTCGCGGGGCTGGCAACAGCGGAATGGCCGGTTCACGGCCTTGTAATGTTTCTGAATCAGATATTCGAGGGCGTCGTCGCGGTATTCAAACCCCAGTTTCTTGCTCATCATCTTGAATAGGTTGCGGAACTCTTCTTCCGATGGGTCGATCACGTCGATCTTGTAGGGAATCCGCCGTAGGAAGGCGTCGTCCACCAAGTCTTTGGGCTGTAAGTTGGTGGAGAACACGATCAATTGGTCGAACGGCACCTGAATCTTCTTGCCGTTGGCCAGGTTCAAGAAGTCGTACCGCTTTTCCAACGGGACAATCCAGCGGTTGAGCAATTCGTCGGTTCGCATCCTCTGGCGGCCAAAGTCGTCGATGACCAGCGTCCCGCAGTTGCTCTTGAGCTGCAACGGCGCCTCACTGATGCCGGTGGTTGTGTTGACGCTGATTTCCAGGTTCTCCATGGTCAACTCGCCGCCCACTACAATCGTGGGCCGGCGGACCCGAATCCAACGTCCGTCGATCTTGCGGTTTTCCAAAAGTCCTTCCGAGCTCCGCAGCGGCATGGGCTCGTGGTTCATCGGGTCGAACAGGCGGATGATTTCGCCGTCGACGCCGATCGCCCGCGGAATCCAGATCGTCTGGCCGAAGGCTCGTGTGATGCGTTCGGCGATGCTCGTCTTGCCGTTGCCCGCCGCCCCATACAAGAACAGGCCGCGGCCGGAGTTGATGGCCGGCCCAATGCGGCCCAACATCCGCCGGTTGATGAGCAGATCGCTGAACGCCCGCTCCAGGTCGCGGACCGTGGGGTGCTGGTTGGTCAAAGTCTGAGCTTTGACGCTGTCGATGTAGTCTTGCAGCGAAACCGGCGCGGCGCCGAAATAGGTGCAGTGCTCGTACAACCGACGCCCGCGCTCGCGGCCCATGTCGGTGATCATGTACTCGTAGTCGTTCATTGCCGCCGAGTTCTTGTAGACCACCATCTGGTCTTGCTTAAGCTGGCGATACAACGGCTCGAGCAGCCGGAATGGCAGCCGCAACTGATCGGCAATCACGTGTCCCGAGGCGGTTCCGCGGTTGAGCAAGAACTTGAGGATGAGGGCCTCGACCTCGCTGTCGGTCAGCCGCGAGTTTCGCAGCGAATCCGGTTCCAAGGGCAGGAACGAATTGGTCGGGTCGTCCAGCCCCAGGTCCATTTCCCCGGCAGAGGCCGCCGGCTCGGCCTGTCCGCCTTGCGCGATATTGGAAATCCGGCTGCAGAGCCGATTGAGGAGGTCCTCGGGCAATTCCCCTTGCTCGGGCTGGCCTCCACCGGGCCAACCGGCCTGCGACGGCGGCGGCATCACCGCCAGGTTCGCCGGTCCGTCGTGCTGCGGAGGGGTGGCGGCCATGCGCGCCAGCGGATCACCGTCCGGCGTTACGCCCGGCGCCGTGGTGTGCTTCACAAGTTTCGCCAACAGGTTGTCGAGAGGCAGGTCGGCCATGGCAATTTTCCAAGCGCGCAGTGAAACGCGTTTCGCGCACCAGCGCAGCAAGCGCACGATTAGAAAAATCTAGGTCACGACCTTAGCCGCCGCAAAACGAGTGTCGGGGGCGCGCCATCGAATTAGCCGGGACGTACGGCACAACGCGCACGACGCCGCCGGGCCATACTTTGCGCCGCCCTGCGGCAGCGATACAATCGGACCTCTCGGAAAAACCGTAACTGCAATCCGCCCCAGGGGTTGCAACTGCCGATTCCACTCCGGCCCCACCTCACTTCGGAGCTCCCACGACGATGACTTCCTCGACCCGTTTGACCGATCCGTTCGGCGCCCGCGAAACGTTTGACACCGGTTCGGGCAAGGCTGGGATGTACCGGTTGGCGACGCTCGAAAAGCAGGGGGTGGCCGCCGTTTCGAAGTTGCCGTTCTCCATTCGCGTGATGCTCGAGGCGGCGCTGAGGAGCTGCGACGGTTACGAAGTGACGCAGGACGACGTTAAGAACGTCGCACACTGGCGGCCCCAGCCGGCCGTGATCGAGGTCCCCTTCAAGCCGGCCCGCGTCGTGCTGCAAGATTTCACCGGCGTACCGGCGGTGGTCGATTTGGCGGCCATGCGGGCGGCTATGAAAAAGCTCGGCGGCGACCCCAAGAAAATCAATCCG
>CAYWTU010000812.1:0-2379 GCA_964461275.1 uncultured Pirellulales bacterium
CTACTTCGTTGGTCGACTGCAGTTGATCGGCCATTCCCAGGCGCCGGCACAGGTCGAGCGCCCAGGGCAGATCGGTGATGAAATTGTCGGCGCTGTGCTCAATTAAAAATCCGTCGAGTCGTTCCGTGTTTAGCACGCCTCCCCACCGATCGGCCGCCTCGAACAGCGTGAACGGCGCGTTGGGATCTAGCTCTTGCAGTCGATGTGCGGCGGCCAAGCCGGTAATGCCGCCTCCCAAGATGGCAACGCGTCGTGTCATGCTGGCCGGCGCCGCCCCAGCTCATGAACCATTTCGACCAGCGCCACGACGTGATCCACCGGCGTCTGGGGCACGATGCCATGGCCCAGGTTGAAAACGTGCCCCGGGCGCCCGCCGGCCTGATGGAGGACGTCTTGTACGCGTCGGCGAATTTCGACCGGTTCGGCCAAGAGCGCCAGCGGATCGAGGTTGCCTTGCACCGCGCGGTCGTAACCCACCGTCCGCCAGGCGTCGTCCAGCCGTAGGCGCCAATCGATGCCCAGCACGTCGCCCCCCGCCTCGCGCAGCAGCGGCAACAGCGCCGGGTTGCCGGCGCCGAAGTGAATCACCGGCACGCCGCGTGGCAACGCGGCCATGACCGTTTGGGTATGCGGCAGGACGTAGCGGCGATAGTCGTCCGGCCCCAGACAGCCAACCCAACTGTCGAATAGCTGCACCGCCTGCGCGCCGGCGGCAATTTGCGCCGTCAGGTGTCGAGCCACGCTGCGAGCCAAGCGGCCCATCAATTCGTGCCAGGCCCCGGCGTCGCGATACATCAGGGCCTTGGTGTTGAGGTAATTGCGGCTGCCACCCCCTTCCACGGCGTAGCTGGCCAAGGTGAAAGGCGCTCCGGCGAAGCCGATCACGGGAATCCGCTCGGGAAGCCCGGCGCGGGTCAGCCGCACCGTCTCCATGACGAATCCCAGCGATTCCACATGTTCCAGTTCCGCCACGCGATCGACGTCGGCCCCGTCGCGTACGGGGTTATGAATCATCGGCCCTTCGCCTGGCGCAAATTCCAAGTCGAAGCCCATCGGCTCCAGAATCGGCAACAAATCTGCGAAGATGATCGCCGCGTCGACGCCTAACCGATTGACGGCCGTGATCATCACCTCGGCACACAGGGCCGGGTCTTTGCACAACTGGAGAAACGTTGTCTTCTCGCGAACGGCGCGATATTCGGGCATGTACCGCCCGGCCTGTCGCATCAACCACACCGGCGTACACTCGACCGTTTGGCGGCGACACGCCCGCATGAACGGGCTCTCATCCCAACCGCGCGGTTCGGCGGTCGCGGCGCCGGACGATTCCGACTCGACCACGCGCAGAATCTCACGCTTGCGTCGGGCACATGCGTCGGCCTTGGCCGCGGCCGCCGCCACCAGGTGTCCCATTTTCGGGTGCTCCGGTTCGATGTCGACCGAGACGCCGTTCCGCGCGAGCGTCTCGGTGGTGGTTGGACCGATCGAAGCCACAACGGCCCGACGCAGTCCGGCGTGGACCGCCGATTCGATTCCCAATCGCTGGGCCATCAGCAGCAAATGGGCCAACTGTTGACTGGAGGTGAACATCGCCACTTCGATCTGACCGGCCGCCAGCCGGCGGGCGTTTTCTTCCAGCGGCCCGGTCTCTTCGGGCAGGTCCCAGTCGTAAATTTTGACGGCGGTCACCGCGGCGCCGCGGGCCTGCAAGCCGGCCAAGAGCTCGGGATTCGGCTGGCCGTATTCCAACACCGCCAGGCGTCGCCCCGCCAGCGGGAGCTTCTCGTCGAGCGTGGCCAACAGTTCGCGCCACGTGTTCGGCTCGGGGACTCGAATGGTCGGCTCCAGACCCAACTCCTTGAGAACCACAGACGGTTTGGGGCCGCGGGCAATGGTAACCAGCTTTCGCAACCGTTCGACGACGTGCGCCCTGTCCGCCGGAAGGTCCAGCGCCTCCCACAGCTTGCGCACGCCGACGCCGGTCATGAAGACTACGGCGTCGAACCGCTCGGCCAGGAGCGCCTCGACGAAATCGAGCGCCTGACGCTGACCGGCGGCGGAGACCTCGCGCATGGATGGGCTGACGTGCGGCACGCCGCGGTGGCGCTCAATCAGCCGCGTCATCTCCTCGGCGTGACGGCTCTCAAACGCCGCCACGTGTCGTCCCGCGAAATCGCTCACCTGCGTCGTCCCGTAGGCTATCGGTCAGCCGTCCGTCCGACGGCGGTGACTCATCGTTTTGGGCGCCAACCAACAATCTCTTCGGTTCGTTGTTGTCGGACGGATACCGCCATGCTACCTCGACGGACCGTGCAAACGATAGGGTGTCGCATAATCACCGCGCCGGGAAAAAAACGAAATTGGCGGCGGCCGATGGAC
>CAYWTU010000813.1:0-2373 GCA_964461275.1 uncultured Pirellulales bacterium
TCATCGGCTCGAGCGTGTCCTCGGGTAGATTGTTGACGTTGATTGCCACCACCTGCACGCCCTTGTCGGCGTAGTCTTTTTGCAACTCGATGATCCTGTCTTCGTTGGCGATGGCGACGGGACAATGGTTGCAGGTGAAGATCACGACGACGGCCTTGGCGCTGGCGTAATCGGCCAGCGAATGGGGTTTGTCGTCGGTCCCCATGATGTTGGCGAAATCGGGTCCCGCATCGCCAACGTTCAAGCCTTCGTAGAACTTGCCGGCCTGCACCGGTCCTGCCGCCGTCCAGGTCAGAAATGCGGCTACACCGAGCATAAACATTCGAATCAACCTGCCGTGACAAGTCATTGCTGCAAACTCCCAAACGGACTAGGCGGTAACCTCGCCGTGGCGAACGTGTCTGTGCCGGGCGATGCACGGCCGACCGCGGAAAACGGCGGCCGGGCGACCCGGCTGGAGGGACAATCAGACTAGACTGTACAGTGTTATGACGGCGCGGCGGGGTGTCAAATCGTCCCGTGTTGGGATCGGCGGTTCCTGCGAACCAGACCCGCGTTGTCCTATCCTAACTACTCCCCAGTGCCGGAGCCGGGTTTCACCGCATGTCCGACCGCCATCGACAGTGGAGCGAGCATGTTCGCACGCTTTACGACTCTGTAAACAGCCTGGCGCGGGAGGCCGGCGCCCTAGGGCTGGCGGGCCCGGCGGGCCAGCCGTGGCATGAGCTGTTGACCCGTAAATTGGCGGCTCAGCTCGAACTGCCGCCGGCCCTGATCTGCGCCGTAGTGGGCGGGACGAATATCGGGAAATCGGCCATCTTCAACCAATTGGCCGGCGAGGTGGCCAGCGCCGTCAGCCCACTGGCCGCTGGTACCCGGCACCCTGTCTGTCTGCTGCCAGCCGATTTCCCGGCCGATCGGTCCACGCTGGCGCGGTTGTTTCCGGGCTTCGAGTTGCACCCCTGGCAGGACGCCGCGGAGGCCTTGATTGAAACGCCGGAGGACCGGTTGTTTTTTCGCCTGGGGAAGCATTGCCCGTCGCGACTGCTGCTCTTGGATACTCCCGACATCGATTCGGACGCCCGGGTCAATTGGGCCCGCGCCGACCACATTCGCGAAACGGCCGACGTGCTGATCGCCGTCCTGACGCAGCAAAAGTACAACGATGCGGCGGTTAAGCAGTTCTTTCGTCAAGCGGTTGCCGCGGACAAGCCGGTGATCGTGGTGTTCAATCAGTGCGACCTGGCGGCCGACCGCGACTATTGGCCCACCTGGTTGGCGACGTTTTGCGAGGCGACCGGCGCCCGTCCCGAACTGGTTTATGTGGCGCCGTACGACCGCGCAGCGTCGGTGGCCTTGAATCTGCCGCTGTTCGACGTGGGGCACGACGGTCGTCAGGCGCCCCCGCAGCTGCGCTCGATTCGCAATGACCTGGCCGAGATGCGGTTTGACGCCATCAAACTTCGCACGCTGCGCGGTGCGCTAGCGATATTGACCGATCCGGCGTCCGGAGCGCCGCACTACTTGGGGCAGTTGCGCGCGGCCGCCAACGAATTTACCGTGGCCACCGAGACGCTTTCGGCCAGCGAGATGACGCGGGTGCATTGGCCGGCGCTGCCCGCCCGTTTGTTGGTGGGCGAAGTTCGCGCCTGGTGGGACGAGCGCCGCAGCCCGATGGCTCAAAAGATTCATGGCGCCTATCGCTGGCTGGGGGCCCAGGCGGCTAGGCCGGTGCAGGCTGTGTGGCGCAACCTTGCCGGCGGGGTCGAGCAACCGCCCGACGATTTTGCCGCGCGCGAACTGGACGCAATATTGCAAGCGGTTGGAAGGCTGATGGACGAATTGGATCGGCTGTCCCGCGTGGGCAACGACACGCTGCGGCCGCGACTAGAGCGGCGACTGCGCGGCGCCGCGCGGGCCGAGCTGCTGGAACACGTGAAGGCGGCGCACGCCGCACTGCCGGCGATCGACGAAGACTACCGGCGATTCGTGCGCCAGCAACTCGATCATTGGGGGGGCGCCAATCCGCGTGCCGTGGCCTGGTTGCGATCGCTGGACCACGTGCTTGCCTTTGCCCGCCCGGCGATCACCGTCACGCTGTTCGTCAGTGGCGGGTTGGTGGCGGGCAGTGTGGTGCACGAGGCGGCCGTGCAAGCCGCGGGACATACGGCGGGTCAGTTGGCCACCGAGGCGGCGATCACCGGCGGGATCGCCGTCGGCGGCGAGGCGCTGGTGGAAACTACCGGCCATGGCTTGCGACAGGCGGCGGGCCAGTTGTTTCGCACCCTCCAAGACCGCTACGCACAGTCGCGGGCGAAATGGCTTGCCGAATGGATCGAACGCGAGCTGCTGGGGGGCGTGCTTCGCGTCGAC
>CAYWTU010000814.1:0-2370 GCA_964461275.1 uncultured Pirellulales bacterium
AAGCCCGCATCTTGCTCTCGGGCACGTGTGTCGATCCCGACACTGGCGCCACGCAGGGATATTCGACCGGCGACGCGGACATCTTCAACGGCGACTCGTCCAACGACGTCGCCTACGCCGGCGGGGGCAACGATACGCTCGACGGCAACGGCGGCAACGACAGCATGACCGGCGACGGTGGCAATGACGTCATGTACGGCGATGCCGGCTACGACACCATGTGGGGCGGCGAAGGCAATGACACGCTTTGGGGTGGAGCGGACAACGACCTGCTCGGCGGCGACGCTGGAGCGGATTACGTGGACGGCGGCACGGGCAACGACACCATATGGGGCAACACCGGCAACGACACGATCTACGGAGGCGACGGCGCCGACCTGATTGGCGCCGAGGCCGACAACGACTGGGTCAGTGGCGGAGCGGGCAACGACACGGTTTGGGGCGGCGACGGTAACGACACGATCGAAGGTGGCGCGGGCGCCGACTCGTTGGCCGGCGAAGGCGGCACGGACACGTTGTCCTATTCGGGTTCAACGTCGGCGGTCACCGTCAACTTGTCCAGCAACACGGCGTCCGGCGGCGATGCCACGGGCGACAGCATCTCTGGCTTTGAGAACGTCATCGGCTCGAGCTACAACGACTCGCTGACGGGCACCACCGGCGCCAACAGCATGACCGGCGGCGCCGGCAATGACACCATCTCCGCCGGCGACGGCAATGATACGGTGGAAGGCGGCGCGGGAAGCGATTCGTTGGTCGGTGGAAGCGGTACGGACACGTTGTCCTACTCCGGCTCGTCGGCGGGTGTCACTGTTGACCTGTCCACGAACTCAGTTTCGGGTGGCGACGCTGCGGGCGACACCATCTCTGGCTTCGAAAACCTGACAGGCTCATCGTACAACGACACCTTCACCGGTTCGACCGGCGCCAACTTGATCAACGGAGGCGATGGCAATGACTCGATCTTTGGCTACGACGGCGACGACACGATCAATGGTGGCGCCGGCAACGACACGCTCTCCGGTGGCCATGGCTTCGATGTGCTTGACGGCGGCGACGGAACCGACACCCTGTCGTACGACTATGCGACCGAAGGAAAGTCGGTCAATCTGAGCACCAATTCGGTGACCGGTGGAGAGACCATTCTCAATTTTGAGAATGTGATTGGCGGCGACTATAACGACACCATTGTGGGGACAAGCGGCGCCAATGAACTGCTCGGGGGCGCCGGAAATGACTCACTGGACGGCGGCGGCGGCAATGACACGCTCAATGGCGGTGCGGGCAACGACACCTTGATTGGTGGCTCGGGCACGGACACGGCTGTATTTACGGGCGACTGGAACGACTACACCATTACACAGAACGGCGACGGCAGCTATACGATCGTCGACAACCGCGGGATCGATGGGACGGACAGAGTTTCATCCGTGGAGAACTTCCAGTTTGCGGACGGCGTCAAGACGACCGCATCGCTGATCAACACCGCTCCGACCGACATGGCGCTGAACAACAGCACGGTGGCGGAGAACGCGGCCAACGGCACGGTCGTCGGCAGCGTCAGCACGACCGACGCAAATTCTGGCGAAACGTTCACCTACCAGCTTACAAATAGCGCGGGCGGCCGCTTTGCCATCAATAACAACGGTCAGATCACCGTGGCCAACGGTTCGCTTCTGAATTACGAGAGCGCGACGAATCATTCCGTCACGGTTCGAGTGACCGACAGCGCGGGGAACACCTACGACGAAACGTTCACCATCAACCTGTCGAACGTCAACGAAGCCACCACCGACATGAGCCTGTCGGCCAACACTGTGGCGGAGAACGCCGCCAACGGGACCGTGGTGGGGACCGTCAGCAGCGTCGATCCGGACAGCGGCGAGACGTTCACGTATCAGCTCACCGACACGGCGGGCGGCCGCTTTGCCATTAACAACAACGGCCAGATCACGGTGGCCAACGGTTCGCTGCTCAACTACGAAGCAGCGACCAGCCACAACGTGACCGTTCGCGTCACCGACTCGGCCGGCAACACATACAACGAATCGTTCACGATCAATCTGTCGAACGTCAACGAAGCGCCAACGTCGCTCGACGCCAAAGTTGACACTGTAGCCGAAAACGCCACGAACGGGACCGTGGTGGGCACGGCGTACGCCGGCGACCCCGACGCGGGTGAAACGTTTACCTATTCGCTGACGGATGCCGCCGACGGTCGATTCGCGATCAATGCCAGCACGGGTGAAATCACGGTGGCCGACGGCAGCAAGCTCGATTACGAGGCGGCCACGAGTCATGTGATCGTCGTCAAGGCCGTCGACTCGGCCGGGAATGAGATCGAAACCAAGGTCGAGATCAGCCTCACGA
>CAYWTU010000815.1:0-2367 GCA_964461275.1 uncultured Pirellulales bacterium
AAGACAACGCCGACGCCCACCACAAGCGGCAGATCATGGGCCGCGAGGTGGTGGTGGCGATCACCGAAGGCCAGTTGGATTTCGGCCCCTGGGAGCAGATTTTTTACGGCGAGTTCGACGGCGGCCGCGCCAAGCGCGTGCTGGTGAAGGTAATCGGCGAGTAGGCGCGCACGCCGCGCCCGAGGCGACGATGCAATGACCTCGACGGGTGGATCGAGCAGGCATGGCGGCGGCCGATGACACGCCCTCGTCGCCGCATGGTATGCTTATGGATTGTCAAACAACCTGACAACGGCCCTCTAACTCCCGTTGCCTTCAGCGAATCGAACAGGTTGATTGTTGGATTCTAAAAATCCTGTGAATCCTGATGACTGCCGCACCGTTACCATGATTTGCCGGGAGCTACACGCCGTGATTTTCGCCCGCTTGCCGTTTGCGACCGGCACCTGGTTGGCCAGCGCCCTACTGTGCGTTTCCGTGGCTTTTTCGGCAGAGGCTTGGCCCCAGTTTCGCGGCCCCGACGGTTCGGGCCACTCGACGGCCCGCGGCGTCCCCACGCAGTGGAGCGAACGGGACAACGTCGTCTGGAAGACCGCCCTGCCGGGTCGCGGCTGGTCGTCGCCCGTCATCGCTGGGTCGCAGATTTGGATGACCACGGCCGTTCCGCAGGGCCAAGGCCAGTCATTGCGGGCGGTGTGCGTCGACCGCCAGCGCGGCACGCTGATGCACGATGTTCAGGTGTTCGCCGAACCATCGCCCCCCACGCTCAACTCGAAGAACAGCTTCGCATCGCCGACGCCGGTGCTGGACGGCGGTCGATTGTTCGTCCACTTTGGCGCCATGGGCACCGCCTGCTTGGACGCTGCCACAGGCCAGGTCCAATGGAAAAACCAAGACTTGCAATTGGACCA
Source organism: uncultured Pirellulales bacterium (assembly GCA_964461275.1). Taxonomy (GTDB): domain Bacteria; phylum Planctomycetota; class Planctomycetia; order Pirellulales; family CAYNRE01; genus CAYWTU01. The sequence goes on from CAYWTU010000815.1 coordinate 912, forward strand.
TAAGGAAGGGCCCGGCAGTTCGCCCATCGTTCACGGAGAGCTGCTCATTGTGCACTGCGACGGGATGGATGTGCAGTACCTTGCCGCCTTGGACAAGGCGACTGGCCGGTTGGCCTGGAAGTCGGCACGCAGCGGCCCGATGGAAAGCAACCCCGACTATCGCAAAGCGTATTCCACGCCCCTGGTGATCCGCGCCGGTGGGCGTGAACAGCTTTTGAGCACGGCGGCCGACAACCTATACGCCTATGATCCGGCCACAGGGCGCGAGCTGTGGGCCGTGCGCTACAAGGGTTTTAGCAACGTGCCGCGGCCGGTGTTCGGACACGACTTGGTATATATCAGCACCGGCTATATGAAGCCGCAGTTGTGGGCGATTCGGCCCGACGGCCAGGGGGACGTGAGCCAGTCGCACGTGGCCTGGAAGGCGACCGAACAGGCGCCGGCCATTCCATCGCCAATTCTGGTGGGCGACAACTTGTTCATGGTCAGCAACAACGGCGTGGCCAGTTGCCTCGACGCGCACACCGGCAGTTTGCACTGGCGGCAACGCTTAGGAGGCGATTTCTGCGCGTCGCCGATCTTGGCCGATGGCCTGCTGTACTACTTCAACGAAACGGGCGAGGGGTTCGTCGTTCGCCCAGCGGCACAATACGAACTGGTGGCAAAGAACCAACTCGATGCCGGCTGCATGGCCTCGCCGGCCGCCCTGGACTCGGCGCTATACGTTCGGACCGAGACCCATCTATATCGGCTGGAAGATTCCGCGGCCGGAAAGTGAACCAGTGGCCCGTATCACGTCGCCCCACCATCCGTCGCTCGACGATCTCTGCCGCCGATTGGTGGAGCTGGCCCGCTGCCGCGCCGACGACGCCTGGCCCGGCGAAGCGCTAAAGTTGTGCGGTGAGTATGGCGTTTTCGAATGGTTTCTGCCGGAAGAAGTCGGCGGACAAGGCTGGAGCGAAGCCGACGTGGTGCGAGGCTACGCCCAATTGGCGGCGGCGTGCTTGACCACGGCGTTCGTCATTACACAGCGCACCGGGGCCTGCAAACAAATCGCCGTGAGCGATAACGGCCTGGCTCGCCAGACGCTCTTGCCAGAACTCGTTACTGGCGGCGCATTCGCCACCGTCGGCATCTCGCACTTGACCACCAGTCGCCGCCATCTGGGTCAGCCGGCGCTAAGCGCTCGGCAAGTTGCCGGCGGGTGGCGGCTGGACGGCTACAGCGCATGGGTCACCGGCGCGGTGCATGCGCGGACGATCGTGCTTGGCGCTGAACTTGCCGACCGCCGACAATTGCTCTTGGCCGTGCCGATGACGACGGCCGGCATTTCGGCCGCGCGGCCGCAGCCGCTGGTCGGCTTGTCGGGGAGCGCCACCGGTCGGATTGATTGTCAGGACGCCTTCGTGGCGGACGACTGGCTGCTGGACGGCCCGGTGGAAAATGTGCTTTCGCA
>CAYWTU010000816.1:0-2365 GCA_964461275.1 uncultured Pirellulales bacterium
CTTCCCCATGAGCATCTTCGAGAACGTCATCTACGCACTGCGCATCGACGGTGAGCGGGATCGCCGGGTGCTCGCCGAGGTCTGCGAGCGCAGCCTGCGCGGTGCCGCCCTCTGGGACGAGGTCAAGGATCGCTTGCAGGACAGTGCCTTGCGGTTGTCCGGCGGCCAGCAACAGCGGCTTTGCATCGCGCGTGCCATCGCCGCCGAGCCCGAGGTGTTGCTCATGGACGAACCTTGCTCGGCACTCGACCCGATCGCCACCGGCAAAGTCGAGGACCTAATTCAAGAACTGGTGGGCAGTTACACCGTGCTTATCGTAACCCACAACATGCAGCAGGCCGCCCGGGCCAGCAAGTTCACCGCGTTCATGTACCTGGGGCACGTTGTGGAATATGGACCGACCGACGTGATCTTCACCAATCCCCGCCTCAAAGAGACGGAAGACTACGTGACCGGTCGATTCGGATAGGCAGTCGCCGGCATGTTGCAACCATCGCGAATCGGCCGTCTGATGCTGGTCGGGGCGCTGCTGTCAGCGTGGGTTGGCGCGTGCGCCGCGGCCGGGCGGCCCAACGTGGTGCTGTTGGTGACCGACGACCAGCGCTGGGACTGCCTGTCGTGCGCGGGCCATAGCCAGTTGCAAACGCCGAACATCGACCGCCTGGCCCGCGAAGGCGCGCGTTATGCCAACGCCTTCGTCACGACCGCCATCTGTTGCACGTCGCGGGCCAGCTTGATCACCGGGCAATACGCCCGCCGCCACGCCGTCTGGGATTTCAAAACCGCCCTTCCTCCGCAGGCGCTTGACGTCAGCTTTCCCGCCCGCCTGCGCCAAGCCGGCTACCGCTGCGGCTGCCTGGGCAAGTGGGGCATCGGCGGCGAGGAGCCGCGAGCGCTGTTCGACACCTGGCACGCCTGGGGCGGTCAGGGGGAGTTTTTCGAGGAACTCGATGGACAGCAGGTGCACAACTCCGAGATGCTGTCGCGCCGTGCCGAGCGGTTCCTCCGCGACGGGCCACCCGACCAGCCGTTCCTGTTGATGGTCTACTACAAATCGCCGCACGAACCGTACCAGCCCGATCCGGTCGACGCTCCGCTGTTTCAGCAGGACGTGTTTCCTATCCCAGCCAGCGCGTCCGAGTTCGATCGCCTACCTGAGTTCCTCCAGAAATCCGAGGGACGAATTCGCTTGGTGCGCGATTGTCCCACGCCCGCGGCGCACCAAGAGTTCGTGCGGCAATACTTGCGCTGCGTGGCCGGCGTGGACCGCTCGGTCGGCAAGATCTTGGCCACGCTCGACGACCTCACGAAGACCGACGAGACGTTGGTGATCTTCACCTCCGACAACGGGTTTCTGCTGGGTGAGCACGGACTATCCGGCAAATGGTTGGCCTACGAGCCGTCCATCCGCGTGCCGTTGGTGGTGCGCTACCCCAAGGACAACCAGGGTCGCCGGCCGACGCCGGGTGTGGTTCGCCAAATGGCGCTGAACATCGACATTTCGCCCACCATTCTGCAGGTCGCCGACTTGGCGATTGGGCCCCACGTCGACGGAACGCCGTTGCCCAGGCCCGGCATCGAACCGACCGCCTCGCCGCCGACGGCCCGCGACGATTTCTTCTACGAACATCACTACGAGCATGGCGGCCGCATTCCGCGGACCGACGCCGTGCGGACGGAAACGCTGAAATATGTCGTGTATCCGGGCGTCGAGCCGCCGCGGGAAGCGCTGTACAATTTAGAGCAGGACCCGGATGAGATGCGCGACCTGGCGGCCGACCCGGCCTGGCTGGCGTCGCTGGAGCGCCTTCGCGGCCGCTATCGTGCGTATCTCGACCGGCTGGGACCGCCGCCGTAGCCCCGCGGTGGGAAAATCCGGGCGAACCCGGCGGCCGACACATCGTCAATCGTTTGCGGAACGCAGCTTCGGCAATGGACCAAGACGCCTACGTTTTCCGCAACAAGCTCGTGTTCGTGATGGGTATGCAGCGCTCGGGCACGACTGCCCTGGCCGAGACGCTAGGCCAGGACGCGCGGCTGCATATCGAGCACGAGTCGCCAGGGAACGAATTTTACGACAATTACTTTCTGCGGCCCGAGCCCGAGTTGCGGCAGCACCTGTGGCGCATCAAGCGTCGCGTGTTGCTCAAGCCGATCAGCGAGACCCAGCGGCGAAGCGTCGAGGAGACGCTGGAGGAATTTGCCGACTACGGCGTCCGCGTGGCCTGGATCTACCGCGACCCGATCAATGTCTGGTCGTCGATGCAGGTCGAATGTCAATGGACCGAGGCCGAGCGGCACGGCTGGGCTTGGCAAGGGAATCAGGGCAACCGCTCGGTTCTAGACGCGCTGTTCGGCCCGTTTC
>CAYWTU010000817.1:0-2359 GCA_964461275.1 uncultured Pirellulales bacterium
CAACTACTTCCTGGAAGGCGACGGTTCCGACCCCATCGCCCATCCCGAAGGGCTGGCCGTGGGCCTAGGCAGCGGCGCGATGCGCGACTCGGCCCGGGTGTTTGCTTCAGTGGATGACGGACAGACCTGGCAACTTCTGGCGACCAACAACGTACAGCTCGACGCCGAGCTGCCCAAGTACATCAGCGCTTCGTCCGATCGTCCGGAAGGCGATCTCAAGCAGCGCATTCAGCCGCTGTACGAGATGGAACATCTGATCACCTATCCCGCTTTGGGAAGCATCGACCATTTCTGGCGGCAGGCGCGAATCGACCTGGGCGAGTTCGCCGGTGAGCGGAACGTCAAACTGCGGTTTGACTTCTCGACCGCCGGCACGGTGCCGGGCGACGGCTTCACAAGCACCGGCAACTTGGGCAGCGCCGAACGCAGCGCCAACAACGATTTCCGCGGCTTCGCCATCGACGACATCATCGTGGGCTTTGCCGAGCGCGGCGAAATGATCACGGCGCCGCTGGCGATTCATCCGGAAACCTTGACGCCTTTGACGCCCCACCTGTTGCCCAATCCGGTTGTTTCCAACTCGATCGACTTCGTTCCCGTTCCCCGCCCGGACTTTGTCGATCCGGACGAGGACATTCTCACCGGTCCCTACCAGCTCGAAATTCGTCGCGGTTCACTGTACGCGGAGCCGGGGCCCGAGTCGGGCAGCAGCAACCCGATCTCGGCGCCGCCGATCTTCCGGCAGATCGACACGAACGACCCGCAAGTGGAAGGATTCACGCTGCGCCTGCCGGCGCTGGGCAGCATCCGGGAAGGCGACCGGTTCCGTGTGGACGACGGCCGTTTGACCGTGACGTTCCAGTTCACGCTCAGCGGCGCCGTCGCGCCCGGCAACGAGGCGATCTTGTTCCAGGCCAGCGGCGACGTCAACGCGTTGGCCCAAACCGTGGCCCAGGAAATCAACGCCCGCTATCCCAATACGGTCAAGGCCGTGGCCCGGGCGGTGGGGGGCATCGTGGACATCACGGGCCCGCGGAGCGTGGAGCTATTGGCCGCCACGTTTGCCGATCCGCCGCCGTCGTCCGCCCAAACGGCGTTGCAAGACTACTTGAACAACGGCGACCCGTTCACGCCGCCGACGGTACCGGCCAATGAGGTGACGACCGCGACGTACCGGGCGCTCAATTTGCGGATGAATTCGCAAACCTGGCGCACCGACGTCAGCCCCAGCCTGTGGCAGAACTGGGTGACGCTGATTATTCCCAATACGGTGACCAGCGAGACGGCGCTGTTGCTGGTGACCGGCAGCAACCTCAGCGACAGCCCTCCCAGCCTCAACAGCGGCGATTTCGACATCATCTCCAAATACGCGGTCGACACCAAGAGCGTGGCGGTGATTCTGTACAACGTCCCCAATCAACCGACCGACATCTTTGCCGACACGCGTGGCGACCACTCGCTGGAAGAAGACGAACTCATTGCCAGCAGCATGGATCAATTCCTCCGCACGGGCGACCCGACATGGCCCGTCTTGCTGCCGATGGTCAAAAGCGCCGTGCGGGCGATGGACACCACGCAAAACTACGTCAACAACGTGCTGAACTTGTCGCAGCATGTCAACGACTTTGTGGTCACCGGGTTTTCCAAGCGCGGCTGGACCACGTATTTGACCGGCGCCAACGACGACCGCGTCAAGGCGATCATGCCCGGCGTGTTCGACGCGCTGAATTTGTACGAGCAATTGGACCAGCACGGCCAGACCTACGCCAATATTCTCGATTTCACGCGGCCCGACCCGGTCCGATCCGATCGGCGGTATTCGGCAGCCATCGAGGATTACGTCAATTACCGAATCGTCAACGCGCCGACCAGCTCCGACCCGGTGATCCGCGCCAATTCGCCGAAGTTGCTCCAAATCGTCGACCCTTATCAATACCGCGACAAGTTGGACATGCCCAAGTACCTGGTCAACGCGGCCGGGGACGAATTCTTCGTCAATGATTCTTCGCAGTATTACGTCCACGACCTCATCGGGCCGACCTACCTGCGGATGGTCCCCAACGCCGGCCACGGCTTGGGCGAAGGCAACTTCGTCAACATACCCACGGCCCGCGGCAAAACCGTGATGCAAGATGTAGTTGACGGCTTTCAGGCGTTTTACGAGGCGATTGTCAACGACGAAGTGCTTCCGCAATTCAGTTGGACCCGCAACAGTGACGGCTCGCTGGACCTGTCGTTCGACCCTAGCCGGCGACCGACGCGCGTGGTCGGCTGGACGGCCGACGCGGAGAACGGCGATTACCGCTGGGGCGGCGGTTTCGGACCGGAGTGGCGGCAGTTCACGGGCGACAGCGGCAAC
>CAYWTU010000818.1:0-1710 GCA_964461275.1 uncultured Pirellulales bacterium
CGCCGCAATTTCGCTCGTCGTCGGTGGAATCGGCATCATGAATATCATGCTGGCCACGGTCACCGAGCGGACGCGCGAAATCGGAATTCGCCGCGCGCTCGGGGCCAAACGCCGCGACATCACCCGCCAATTTTTGGCCGAGACCATCGTGCTCAGCGTCGTCGGCGGATTGAGCGGCAGTCTGGGCGGACTGACCTGCGGGCCACTTACCGTCCTGCTCCGCTCCGTCCTGGTGGAATTGTTTCCCCAGGTCATGGCCGACCTGCCGGCCGTCGTCCGCGACGTGACGCCGCTGATTGTCCCTTGGTCGATTCCGCTGGCCTTTGGCATTTCGGTGGCCGTCGGCGTTGTGTTTGGGCTCTACCCGGCCGTCCGTGCCGCTGCCATGGACCCGATCGAAGCGCTCAGGCACGAGTAGGCCAAACGGGTCACAAGGCCGGTCACTACCGCGAATGGCAGCGGACGGCGCCCCGTTTGCCCAGCTTGCTGCGGCGCCCCTCCCGAAGGTCGGATGCCTGGAAAACCCTGCCCAATCGGCAAGTTCCGCTATAGCTACCGCAGTCCCCGGACCGATCTTTGTCGGACAGGGTCGCCCCCGGTCTAGCGCCGCGCGCCCATGGGCTCAAACCGGCCCGAAGTTCCGTACAAGGATCGCTCGGTGAGTTGTCGTGCCGCCCATCATCGTGCAGCTAGCGCGTCAATGGCTTTGGCGCTCGCCGCCGCGCTGGGCGCCAACGCGATGGGCCGCGCCGCCGATGTCAGTCAGCCCTTCGTCCAGCAACCGAAAGCGGCCTACGGCCCTGAACTGGCGCAGGTCTTCGGACAAGACCCGGAGCCAACGGCCGGTCCGCTTCAAAAGGCCGGCGCCGCAGGCAAAGGATTTTTCAAGTCGGTCGGCTCTGCCTTTAAGAAGAAAGAGCAGCCACTCGAACCGGGCCGCGTCAAAAGCGACAAGAACGATCCCCTTTCGCTGGAAAACAAACCCAAGCCCCCCGACGTTGAGTTCTATCGCGAGGTCGCCCGGTTTCAGGAACAATCTGGGGCGCTCGACGGCGCGGAACAGAGTTACCGCAAGGGATTGGCCTTGGCCCCTCGCGACCGCGACTCGCTATTGGGGCTCGCCCGTTTGCTCAATCGTCGTCAACGTTACGACGAGGCGACCAAATTATTCACGCAGGCCACAAACCTTTATCCCAATGACCCGGCGCCGTTCAACGATCTGGGCATGTGCTTGGGCGGGCAGCAGAAGTATTCCGAAGCCGCCGCCGCCATCGCCCGCGCGGTGCAGCTCGCCCCACAAAAAAAGCTCTACCGCAACAACATGGCCCTGGCGCTGGTCGAACTGCGCCGCTACGAAGAAGCGCTGTCGCACTTGGCCGCCGTCCATGGCCAGGCGGTCGCACACTACAACCTGGGCTACATGCTCACCGAAAAGAACGACTTGCAACCCGCCCGGTTCCATTTCCAAAAAGCGCTGGAAATGCAACCCAATTTTCCGGAGGCCCAGCAATGGGTCGACCTGATCGTGGCCCGCACGCAGCCACAACACAACCCGGTCCCCAGCGATACGCCCTGGCCCGTGCCGCAACGCACTGCGCCGCCGCCCCAGGGCAATGTCGCCCAGGTCAAGAAGCAGCCGCAGTTGCAAACGCCGCCCGACGCTCCCGCTCCCGCCGGACCCGTCGATCTGATGCAGCCGCTGCACGTCGC
>CAYWTU010000818.1:1720-2359 GCA_964461275.1 uncultured Pirellulales bacterium
GCAAATGTCGATCAACGCACCACGGAGCAGATTCGCGACCTGCCCACACCCATCACGTCGCAACTAAATCCGCGGATTGTCGAACAGATTCAGCCCATCTTGCCGGCGGTCGTCAATACGCCCGCCGGACAGGCCGCGCCGATCCATTCGCCGCCGGCCCGTGGCGACGTGTCCTCCGGCTCGGCCGCCCCAGCGCCGCCGGCAGTCGCCGCGCCTTCGGCGCCTACCGCCAATCCGCAGCAGCCCATCTCAGCGCCTAAACCGTCCCGCCACGTGCCGACGGTGCCGCCGCGCGTCAACCGCTCGGCCGCAGCGCCCTATCGCCAACTACCCCCCAGCCGGTACTAACTGGGAACGCAGGTTCGATTGCGTCAGGCGCGTCCGCATCAAGCGGCGCACGCGCCGACTCGGTGTTGCGGGCGCGCGTGTGCGTTTGCCATGCTGGCGCCAACAATGGTCCATCGACATCACTGGGATGGACCGGCCGCTTTTTCTATCAGCGATTTCTGCAATTCGTCGACTTGCTCCTGGCTGGGACGCTGCGACTTTTGCAGCTCGACAACCGCCTCCTCGGCCTCCTGCCACTTCCCCGCGCGGGCCAACGCCACAACGGGCGTTAGCGCTTCGTATTCCTCGTCG
>CAYWTU010000819.1:0-2341 GCA_964461275.1 uncultured Pirellulales bacterium
CGACCGCGGTACGGACCCGGCGGTCCCAGGCCCGCTCGGCCAGCCGGCCGACCAACGCCGCGGCTTCGTGCGAGACCTCGGCGTGCAGGTGAGCCATGTCGGTCGTTCGGCGATGAAGCCCGGCCGCCTGACCCAACATGTACAGGCCGTTCTTGCGTTGGTTCTCCAGCCCGACGCGAATCAGTTCGCGCTGGGTTTCCGCGTCGCCGGCGCCCGCCCTGCGATCGACTCCCTTGGCCGCGACCCGCAACCGCCCCACGTTGAGCGACTCCAATTGGGCCCGCACTTCCTCGGTCGATCGGCCGCCCCGGACCAACTTCTTGCGAACCTGTTCGAATTCGTCAACGTACGGAGTGGGAGCGCAACGCGTGGCATGACCGGCGTCCGCCTCGAGCAGCACGGTCTGTTCGCAATGCAGCGCCTGACGTTGAAATTCCTTGGTGATCGCCCCGCAGCGAACCGCTTCGCTCGTGAGCAAGTAGGCGGTTCCCATCAGCACGCCCAACTTGACCCCGCGCTCGGTTAAACGGGAGGCGATCGCCGCCAGCATCGCGGCGCTCAGGGCGTCGTGAATCCCACCGGCAAAGGCCACCTGCAACGATTCGGCGTCGGACGGCTTCAAGTCGCACAGGGTGTCGATCGCCTGCTGCCAAAGAACGAAACTGGTCCGCGCGCCAACGTGTCCGCCGCACTCGCGCCCTTCGAACAAGAACTTGCGGGCGCCATCCTTAAGCAACAGCTCCAGCACGCCCGGCGAGGGAACTTGCAGATACGTGCTGACGCCGCGCTGTTCCAGGTCTCGCGCGTGCGCCGGGGCGCCCCCCGAGAGAATGGCAAACGGGGGCTGAGCGTCGTGGATCGCCTCGAGTTGAACGGTCCGCAAGTCAGGCGGGGCGTAGCCGATGATTCCCACCCCCCAGCTTCGCTCACCCAAGCGGCGCTTGGTTTCGACCAGCAGCTTGTGGGCCTCGGCGCCGCTATGCAGCGACAACGACAAGAACGGCAATCCACCCGCGTCGGCCACCGCTTCGCAAAACTCGGGCACGTCGCTGACCCAGGTCATCGGCGCCTGCATGACCGGAAACTCGGTGCGATGCGCCGCCGCCAACGGGCTGCCAGGGGCCAGCGCCCGACGCTCGGCCGCGCCGGACAGATTCGCCTGCACCTGACGCCGGTACGCCGCGAGAATGCCGGCCACGTTCACGTGTCGCTCGGCCAGGCGGGCCGCCTGCCCAATGTCTTGGCCCATGGGGATCAAGGCCTCGTGGCCCGACAGTTCGGCGTTGAGCAGCCCGCGCTTCACAATGCCCGCGCCATCTTGTCCCAACGACTGGGCGCGTTCGGCTTCTTCCAGCACGGCTCGGCCGCCGCGATGATAGACTCGATAACAGGCATTGCCACGCCCGATGGCCAACGTTTCACCACCGTCGAGCCGAGACAGCCAACGGCGCTGTCCTTCGTTTGCCGGCGACTCGCTGGCCAGCCAAAGTTGCTCACCTACGACGATGCCGGCTGCGCCCGACAGCACTGCGGCGGCAGCCGTGTCAGGGCCCATGCCCCCTTGGATCCAGTAGGGCGTCTGCAACTTGCCGTGGGCCCGCTGTAACAACAGGAACGACGACTCCTGGCCGACGTGCCCGCCCGCCTCATGGCCTTTGAGAATCACGCCGTCGAATCCGGCCGTGGCGGCAGCCTGGGCCGCAAGCAGGTCGGTGACTTCCAGCAGAACCTCATCGGCCCACTTGCGAACCTGCTGCGCCGCGCGGCGCAATGCCGCCGCGTTGCCGACGACTCCCGCTACGACCGCGACCAGACAGCGATTCGTTTCTAGCGCGGCGCCAACTTCTGCAAGTTTGCGACCCGCATCGCCGAGCGCATCCCAGCGGACGCCCCACCGCGATCCGGCGGGAACGAATTGCACTACCTTTGCGACCGCCGCCCGGCGCTCGGCAGCCTTGGCGGTCAGACCCAGATCCAGGATGCCGGTCTCACCGGCCCGCGCCGCGGCAATGGCCAATTCTGGACAAAGCTGGTGCGACGGAGTGACGGCCAAGATGCGAAGCACGAAGTATTCCTAGGGACGTTATGCCGGTCGGGATCGAGGGCTCGTAAGACTCTGACGCCGCGGAGAACGCTGCCGCCGGCGGCGACTGGCCTATCAGGCGTACAGAGAGTCGGCCGGCGGGCCGATCCTCCGTCGACAATCCCGGCCGGGGTGGAATCAAAGGAGCTTAAGTCAACGATGTTAAGGCGGTGTGCGGGGTCCGTGTGGGTGATGCAGCAAGGTCTAAAATCAGGCGATCAAATTTGACTTGGGTCTGCTCATCCATGACCACGAAAC
>CAYWTU010000820.1:0-2340 GCA_964461275.1 uncultured Pirellulales bacterium
TTTGCTTGTCCACCTTGCCCTGCAGCGTAAAGGGCTGATCCGTCGCGGTATTGTAGAGCGTTCCGCTGACGACTCCCTCCTTGTTCACCGCCAACTGCACCAACCGCGTCAGCTCGGTGTCGTCGGCGGACAGCGACAGGCTGAACGTCCCCAGCGGGAGCCACTCGGCGCTGGCCGCGGCTTGCTCGTCGGCCGGCGGCTCGACGGACGCCAACTCGGCGGCCGATTGTGCGAACTCCGCCGCGGTGGCGATCTGCTGACCATCCACCAAAACCCGGCTGTCCTCGTAAACCACGTTGCCCCCCTCGCCGTAGTCATAGTAATTGCCGCCGGTCCAGCCGTAAGGCGCGAACCAGGTGTTCACGCCGGTCCATGTGGGCACGGTCCACCAATAGCTCCAAGGCTGCGCCGCGTAGGCGTAATGCCACCAGCCGTGGCGACAAGGATGCATCGCCCACCAGCGCTGGTTGAACCAAGGTCGACCCGGCAACGCGCCCCAACCGTGGCGAATGTTGTTTCCCCAGCGATGCCAATGGTTGTGCCGGCCGGGGTGCAGTTGGGTCCAATTCTGGAAATGGTTCTGCTTGTTTCCGACCGCAACATTCCATTGATTGTGGATGTTGTTGATCTGGTCGGGTTTGAGGTTCTGCCAGGGCGGCCGCTGCAATCCCGGCCGAGGGCCGTCGATCCCCAGAAAATCGCCCAACTGCCCCGGCTTGAGTTTGGCGGGCAGCGTCGTGGGGCGACCGCCGGGCCGCGGAAACGAAGGTCGGTCTCCGCCCGCGTTGCCTCCGCCCGCGTTGCCTCCGCCGAAGTTTCCTCCGCCGACGCCATGATTGCCGCCAAAATCGGGAAACGAACCGGGCTTGGGGCGCTTGGCCGGCAGCGTGGTGGGCCGGTTGGCCAGGTCATCTTTGCCGGGAAGTTTCGCGGGCAACTGGTTGGGACGATCGAACTTGTTTCCGCCGCCCGGCCGAACGTTGGGCCGCTGCTGGGGGCGGTCATTGGGGCGTGGTCGCGTTTGAGACGCCACCTGGGGCCGTCGATTCATCTGCGGCCTTGGGGCCGGTCGCGCCATCGACCGGGCGGCCATGCCGCCGGCTCGACCTCCGCCGCCGCCCCGGCCGCCAATGGCCAGCGCCTGCGAAGGCCAGGTCGCAGAAGCAGTGAAAATCAAAATGAGGGCGAGCGCGAATCGAATCATGGGGCGTTGCCTCCCGCGGCCGGCTCGCCGACTCGCCGAACCGTCACGGGTTCGGTCGAGGGGCGCAACAGACCATCGACTTCAATATTCGTCCACTGCACCTGGAACGAGTCTGCATCGATGGGTTTGAGAATTTGGATGGCGGTCGCAGCCCGGCCATCGGCCAAGCGGCCAAGCCAATGAATTGCCCAATGGTCTGCCTGCGGCGACCAGTGACCTTCGGCGACGGCGCCCGTGGAGCTAAAGGCCCAAGTTCGCAACTGGCCGCGGCCGGCGTCCCAGGCGATGTACTGCGTGCCGCTCCGCGAAGTCTCATCCTCGGCTGGAGTCGACCAGGTTCGCACCAGATAGTCTCCCGACTCGTTCCAAGCGAACGTCGATTTGGCGCGACCCGCGCCTTCTTCGTCCAGCCAATCACCCACCAGCCACTCCAGATCGGAGAGCGGATCGTGATCGGTTTCCTCGACCGAGGTCAGCAACCAACGGTCGCCTTCGCGCGACAACTCGGCGACGAAGTCGGTCACCTCGGCGGCGCCCTCACCTGCGGCAACGGCCGCCGAGCCGCGGACCAGCGCGGCGCCTTGAGCCGTGAATTCCACCGCGCTAATCTCGGCCTGCAGTGTTGGTTTTGGCGACGCCTGAAAGAGCCGGGCGTAGTGCTGTTGTATCGCCGGTCGCCCCTCGATGTGCAAGCCGGCGCCGGCGTCGTATAAGACGCCTTGGTCGACCCAGGCCTGGGCCACCGCCGCCGCGTCGTGGGCGTTGAACGCCCGGCCCAGCGCGGCCAGCGCCTTGCGAACCTCCGCTTCGCGCGGATCTTCGGCCGCCACAACGGTCAGCGAGCACAACCACGCCGCGCAGACGACGAGGCCATGACGTATCGGTCGGCAAGTGAATTTCAAGCGTCGCATGCGGCCAGCCCTTGATGTGGGTTCGACGTCGACAAGTCTCCGTTCTACAGCCATCGTCTACCGACAACGGCAACGGAAAGTTATACCTCCCTGGTAAACGAACGTCACATGTACGTCAGGCGGCGACCGGCCATTGGGCTTTGGCTATCCCTTCAGCGCTTCGCTCAGGTGTTTCTTGTACCCGTGCACCCCGTGCTGACCGTCGCGCTTGCCGCCCATCAACCG
>CAYWTU010000821.1:0-2334 GCA_964461275.1 uncultured Pirellulales bacterium
CGGGGAAGCAGCCGTTTGGGTGGGGGTTTTCATGAATGTGTTCCTCGCCTCAACAGGAAGTGAGATAAGCAGTTGTGACTTCGCAGCGGGGTGAAACGGGAGGCATCGTTTTGACAACGGATAAGAGGGGAGGACGATCCCTCCTCGTTACGGACGCATTCCCCTTCCGGTTCGACGCTGCTCGAACTTGAGAAGTTCCCAGATTTCTCTGGGTGATTGCAAGCCCCTGCCTGTGAGGGGATGCATGCCGATTGATTTGGCGACACGGTGCAATAACGCGATTCGGCAATGTTTTGTCCTGAAAAGGAAATTGCGATCGGGTAGAGTGTTTCGGATGAAAATTACACGCCAATCGATCCGGTTTGCCCGCATGGGAACTGTCTCCCGAATCTGCCCGCCTATGAAATCCATCACTTGCCGCTCCCTCCGCCTGACATTCGCGGCAGTCTTTACCCTGTGCCTGGCATGCGACCCCATATCAACTCATGGGGCGATCTGGAACGGCCCCGGGTTAACGGGGGTCTGGGATACGAGCGCCACAAACTGGACCGGCACGATCGGCGTGCCGCCTTGGGACTCCGTTAATGGCAATAGTAACAATGCGAACTTCAGCACTTCGGGAAATACGGCCAATGTTAGCGGGGCCGTTTTTGCGGGCACGACCGTGCTTGGTTCCGCTGTCGGCGCTACTGGCAACACGCTCAACGTGGCCGGGGGGGCCACCGTTACTAGCAACGTGGGCAATGCCAGGCTGAACGTCGGCGATGTGGCAGGCGGAAACAGCGTCGTTATTTCCACGCCGGGAACAAGTGGCACGCCATCGTACTCGCTGGGGGGCAGCAGCAACCAGGTAAACGTCGGCATTTCGTCATCTAGCAACAGTCTCACGGTACAGGGGGGCGCCTATCTTCGCGTGATCAGCGGCGGCGGCACGAACACCTGGACGATCGGCACGAACGCTGGCGCCAACAACAACTCGATCCTCGTCACCGGCGTCGGCTCCACCATCGATCGCATTAGCGCAGGGGGTTCCTCGATCAATGTCGGCGCCACTGGCGATGGCAACAGCATGACCCTCAGCGCTGGCGGAACGGTGATACCCCGACGCTTGGGAATCGGCACGAATGGGGGCAAAAATAACTTCGTCCGCGTGACGGGCGTAGGGTCGACGCTTAACTTCAATGGCGGCGCCCAGGCCATCCTCCAAATCGGTCTTACGAACGGTTCGACCGGCAACTATCTGCAGATCGATAACGGCGGTACTTTCACTGGAACTACCAACGAAAACCGCGGTTATGTGGTGGGCGCCGTGGCTGGCGCCGACAACAATTACATCCTCGTCGACGGCGTCGGATCGACGTTCACGCTGCTTGAGGGCATGCCGCTATCGCTGGGGGGCACCGCCGGCGTCAATAATGCAAGCCACGTGATCACCGACAGCACGGCCAGCGGCAACCACTTTGATATTTTCAATGGAGCCCTGTCCGTCCAGAACACGGTGTATCTCCTGGGGGTGAATTCCTCGATCAATCTCGGCAATGGCGTCGGCGTCAGCGTATTAGAAGTTCGCCACTCGAACGGCAACGCCATTTATGGCGCTGGCGTCGTCCTCTCCAAGGCCGATTCGCGACTGAATATCAACGAAGGTCGATTGAACGCCGGCACGATTGGGGGCACGAGCACAAATCTCGTCTCCGGCCCAGGCCAGGTGAACCTCATCGGCAATGGCTACTTCAATCAGAACGACACAACCTTTACCAGGACCATCAGCAGCCAGATCACCGGCAGCGGCGATTTCCACAAGGAAGGAGCCGGCGAACTGACCCTGACCTCAGCCTTGAATAACTACGTCGGGGATACCTACGTCGACAATGGAATTCTTACCTTGACCAATGCTTTCCTCGACAATGCTTCGGATGTCTACATCAGCGCTACGGGCGAACTCAATCTGACGCACGGTTCGATCGACGTCATCGGCGCCCTTTCGATCAACGGAATCTTCCAGGCGCCTGGCACCTACGGCGCCACGGGGAGCGGCGCCACGTTCATCAACGACGCTGCCTTCTCCGGCACAGGACAGGTGCAGGTTTCGTCCTTGGGAGGCGGAGGGCCTGGCCCGGTTGCCGTTCCGGAACCGGCCAGCCTTGCTCTCTGGGGTCTGCTCGGCCTGGGAATGTTCGCCGCCTTGCGGCGAAGGCGAACTGCCGCGTAGTTCGCCTAGCCAAGGGCCGCCGAAGGTTTCCCTTTCCAGTTTGACTCTCTCGCCCTGGAGTCGTTGCCAGAATTCTGATGGCGACTGCAAATCCCTTCCTGCGAGGGGATATTTGTCGGTTT
>CAYWTU010000822.1:0-2330 GCA_964461275.1 uncultured Pirellulales bacterium
CACCGCGCTGCTTCGAGACATCATGCCGGGAGCCGGTTCGGCGTTCGTCGACGCCTCTTACGAAGCGCTAGGCAATTTTGTGGGCAGCCTGCCCTACTATTTCTGGGCCAACGATGGCATTCACGGGGCCGAACTGTGGCGAACCGACGGCCAGGCCTCGGGGACGGCACTGGTTGCCGACATTCGTTTGGGGCCGTTGTCGAGCGCCCTTGGCCCATTGCTGAGGGGCGCTTTTGAGAGTTCGGCCGGCGCCGTCTACTTCTCCGCCAACGACGGCGTACACGGCATGGAGCCCTGGCTGTTGCCGGCCAAGCCGTCGCTGACCGCTATCAACCTCGACGCCCAGCAGTTCTCCGACTTCACCCCGGCCGGCGCGGCGGCCGTGGGAGGCGACGTGGCCGACGGCCTCCGCACTCCCATCGGCGCCGCCTACGACGCGGCCGGCAATCTGTTCGTCAGCGACGTGATCGCCGGTCCCGGTAGTTCGGGCGCGATCTTCAAATTCGACCCGCTGGGCAAAGCCACGCTGTTTGCCGACAGCGGCGACGGCCTGATTGCGCCCACCGGCATGGCCTTCGACGCCGGCGGCAACTTGCTCGTGGCCAACTACCTAGGCAACACCGTTCGCAAACTTAATCCGGCCGGCGTGGCGATCGTTTTCGCCGACGCAGCCGACGGCCTCAACCGGCCGTTCGATGTGGCCGTGAACGCCGCCGGCACGTCGATCTACGTGGTGAACTTGGATGGGCGGACCGTGCAGAGGTACAACACGGCGGGCGTGGGAACCGTGTTCGCCGACGCAGCGGACGGCCTGTTGGCGCCGATCGGCGCGGCGGTCGACGCGGCCGGCAACGTGTTCGTGGCCGACGTGCTGGCCAACAAGATTGTCAAGTTCACGCCGGCCGGCGTGGGAAGCGTGTTCGCCGACGGCGGCGACGGCCTGACCGGCCCCACCGGCATGAGCTTCGACGCCGCCGGCAATCTGTATGTGGCCAACTATTTCGGCGACACGGTGGTGAAACTCACGCCGGCCGGCGTGGGGACCGTATACGCCGACGCCGGCGACGGGCTTAGCGGCCCGTTCGACGTGGCGATCCCGGCAGGAGTCGCCGTTAGCTCGGCCGGTCTTGAGGTTGGCGGCAAGAGCGGCCGCGCGAGCGCATCAAACACTGCCTTGCGCCAGCGGGCCATCGACCTCGTGTTGCGGTCATTCTTCACCCGGGCGTTGGCATCGTCCGGCTGGGGCGAGCAACCGGTTGGCTCGGCGGCCGAAGCATTTAGCCATTCGTCGCCGCCAGCGCAGCGAATCGACCCGGCGATCACTGTCCCTCGTGCGCTGACGACGACGGTCGCCGAGCTCGGCACATATGATTTAGCGCTGCCGACGCCTCGCCGTTCAAAAAACCGGGCAGCAAACCAAGACGCGACCGCCCAACCCAGCCTGCACGACCGAGCGCTCACGGAACTCCGTGTCGAGTGATCGCCAAGCAAGAAAGGCCTTTGACGAAGGCCTGCAAAGGGCAACGGCCAACTATTCCCGCGGCGGTCGCCGCAGGCCCAGCCAATCGGCGTGGAACGTGCCCGGCCGGTCGGTCCGCTGAAACGTGTGGGCGCCGAAATAGTCGCGCTGGGCCTGGAGCAGATTGGCGGGCAGTGTCGCCTGGCGGTAGCCGTCGTAATACGACAAAGCCGCCGTGAACGCCGGCGCCGAGACGCCCTGCGTGACGGCCGTGGCAACCACCCGCCGCCAGTCGTCTTGATAGCGGGCGACCACGTCGCGAAAGTACGGCGCCAACAGCAGGTTCTCCAGGGCCGGGTCGGCGCCGAACGCCTCTTTAATCCGCTCCAAGAAGGCCGCCCGAATAATGCACCCGCCGCGCCACAATAGCGCGATGTTGCCGAAGTCCAAAGGCCAGTGGTGTTCCTTGGCGGCGGCCTGCAACTGCACAAACCCCTGGGCGTAACTGCAGATCTTGGAGACGTACAAGGCGCGGCGGACCGACTCGATGAACGCCCGGCGATCGCCGGTGTATCGTCCGCTGGGACCAGCGAGCGATTGGCTGGCCCGCACGCGGGCTTCTTTGAGCGACGACAGATAGCGGGCATAAACCGCCTCGGTGATCAGCGTGGTGGGCACACCCAGGTCCAGGGCCAATTGGCTCATCCACTTGCCGGTCCCCTTGCTGCCGGCCGAATCGAGGACATAGTCCACTAGATGGCCGCCGGTCTGGTCGTCGCGGACGCTGAAGATGTCGCGCGTGATTTCGATCAGATAGCTGTCCAATTCACCGCGGTTCCAGTCGTCGAAAGCCTCGTACAGTTCGTCGTTC
>CAYWTU010000823.1:0-2318 GCA_964461275.1 uncultured Pirellulales bacterium
AAGGGGTGCATTTCGAAGTCAAGCGTCGCGAGTCGCTGCGACTGGGCGACGCCGTTGAACAAGCAATTGCCGACGCCGGGACGCACGTCCCCGTCGTGCTCCACAAATCGAATCGCCGGCCGTGGCTGGCGATCGTGCGACTCGACGATCTGCCGCGATTGGTCGAGACGCTTTCCCCTTCCCTTTCACAAGCCAACAACCACGCTGGGTGATGCAATGCGATTGGACATGGACTTGATTCGAACCGATGGTGGAACACAGCCTCGGGCCGAACTACGCGAGGAAGTGATTTCGGATTACGCGGAACTGATGACGGCGGGCGTCACGTTCCCGCCGATCACCGTGTTCTTCGACGGCCAGCATTACTGGTTGGCAGACGGGTTTCATCGGTTGCAGGCGGCACGCAAGGCGATTCCTGGCCATCTGATCCTGGCCGATCTGCACCAAGGAACTCAGGCGGATGCTCAGTGGTTCAGCTACAGCGTCAACAAGACGCATGGCCTTCGGCGGACGAATGAAGACAAGGAACGAGCAGTACGAGCTGCGCTTCAACATCCCAAGGCGAACAATCTCAGCAATTGGCAAGTTGCCGAGCATTGCGGTGTGAACGAATCAACTGTGCGACGTTACCGCCAGAAGATCGAGTCCACTTCGGCAATGCCGAAGTCAAACCGTCCCGATGAAACACCTGGGGCGAATGAAATCGGCGAGTCGACTTCGGCAATGCCGAAGTCAGATGCTCATCACGCTGCCACCGATCGCCTGCGCACCGGCCGCGACGGACGCACGATCAATACCGCGAACATTGGCAAGCCACACACAACCAAGACGCACAGCGGCCCGTCCCATGAAGTTCGCATTTCGCCGCACGCCCGACCGCTGATTCGCGGCCACAGCGAAGCGTGCCCGCTCATCGCGCTGCAATTCTCCCCGAACAACGCGGTCACCGCCGCCGCCACGCTGGTGCGGTTGTTTCCGCGGTCCTTTGTCGAATCGTTAGTTCAGGAACTCACTCAACGTCTGTCCCCATCGTCCCAACCCCAAGGAGAAGTCGGATGAATTCGCTCGCCAACAAGACCCCGTTCAACACGACGCTCGATGTCACGCCGGACATGGCGGCCAAGTGGCTCGAAGGCAACACGCACAACCGGCCGCTCATCCAGCCGCACGCCGAGCGGTTGGCCCGCGCCATGAAGGCCGGACATTGGCAACTCACGCATCAAGGAATCGCCTTCGACACGGAAGGTTGTCTGATCGATGGCCAGCACCGCTTGTGGGCGATCGTCGAATCGAGCGTCACGGTGAAGATGCAGGTGTTCTTCAACGTGCCGGCCGAGACCCGCCTCACCGTGGACTGCGGCCAGAAACGCAGCAACCGCGACATCCTGATGATCGCGGGCAAAATCGGAACCGTGTCGGACAAGCATCTGGCGACGTTGCGGGCGATGCTCGCCGGCATGGCCTCGCGATCGTGCCCGGCCTCCGCGACGGAAGAGACGGAGCCATTCCAGCGGCACCGCGAGGCGGTCCAATTCGCGGTCGAGCATTTCGGTCACGGCCCGCATAAGGGCCTGACCACGGCCCATGTTCGCGCCGTGATTGCCCGCGCGTACTACGCGGCCGATCGCCAGAAGCTGACGCACTTCTGCGACGTGCTGCGGACGGGCGTGCCCACCAGCGAAAACGACCACGTGATCCTGGCGCTGCGCGACTTCCTCACGCAAACGCGGAAGGCGGGAATGAACGACAGTGCTCGTCGATTGCGCTACGCCAAGATGGAATGGGCACTCGACGCGTTCCTCGCCGGCAAGCAGCCCAAGCGGCTCCAAAGCAGCACCACCGAACTCTTCCCCTTGCCGGAAGAAGCGGAAGTCGTGCCGACGACATCGCTGGCCTTGGCCTCGTAGTGATCCTGCTCCTCGGCGGCTCAGTGCGAACTGGACTCTCACCTCCGGTTCTCGGGCGCGAATCCCGACGCCGACTTTTTCTTGCGGACTCAGCGGAAACGAACCCACCGAACGCAACGCCGATTCGTTCGTCGAATCGACATCTCCCGATCTCGCATCGACCGGATGACTCCCGCCCGCGGATTCGCGGGCACGCCGGCACTCTCTCGCGACGAACAGGCATGGAACTGCGCCCCTACCAACGCGCGGCCGTCGAGGCTGTCTATCGCCACCTGCGAGAACGCGACGACAACCCGGTCGTCGTGATTCCGACCGCTGGCGGCAAGACGCCCTGCATAGCCACGATCTGCCACGACGCGGTGCAGCGTTGGCAGGGGCGCGTGCTCGTCGTGAGCCACGTGAAGGAACTGT
>CAYWTU010000824.1:0-2314 GCA_964461275.1 uncultured Pirellulales bacterium
CGAGTTGGAAGATTCACGCTCGTGACGGGCTTGGGTTTGACGGCCCTGCTCTCACTGCCGACGGAAGTTCTCGCTCGACTTCGGGATGTGATCGAACGACTCCGGACGGCTCCGAACTCGCACCTTGGCCTATTCGTCGCGATCTTTGGAATCTCGTTGCCCGCCTCGTACTTCTACACGACGACCACGGTCCACGTCTGGACCGGCGACACGATGCCGCTCGTGCCCACCGTCGTGCGCATGGCGACGGCGGGCGACCGCGAACTGTCGTCGTTCGTCTCGCCGGCCGGGCTGTTCCGCGATCTGGTGGCGCCGGAACCGCAAGAGGTGTTGTTTCAAGAGAATGGCTTCGAGTTGTTCGACGCTCAGGACCGCCCCTACCGGCAACAAGGGCAAACCAATCATCTGACCGATGAAGGCGTTCGGTTGCGGCTCAGCTTTGCGGGCGCAGCGCCGGACAGCGTCCCCAGACGGTTGCGCGTGGTTTATCCCCGGCTGCGCTCGCAACACGACCTGGAAATCACCTGGCGGCAGGTTCCGCTGCCCACCGCCCGGCCGCAGTAGAGCCAACCCGGCGCACCGTCATTGTGAGCCGTGGATCGCCACTGAGACAGACGAATGCTGCCGCGCCTACGTCAACGGGTTGCTTGGTCGTTCCTTAGCTGGTCTCGGCCGGCATCGACGCATCGAATTCGACGTTGTCCAGCCACGCCAGTTCCGAATGGCGTTTCGCGTCGCTGAGCTGGGCAAGATCGTCCAGGGCATACAGGCTGGCCAGGCTGTCCACAATCAAGTCGGGGCGATAGGCGTACTTCACCAGGTCCTCGCGGCGCGTGCCGCCCGAAAGAACCAAAACCGTGCCGTAACCCATCTGCACGCCACCCAGAATGTCGGTCTCCATCGTGTCGCCAATCATGATCGTCTCCACCGTCGTCAAGCCAAGCAGTTTGCGGGCTTGCCGCATCATGACTGGGCTCGGCTTGCCGACGCTGAAGGCCTTCACTCCCGTGGCAGCCTCCAACATGGCGACGGTGGCGCCGCAACCCGGCCTTAGCCCATGCTGCGTCGGGCAGTTGGCGTCCAAATTCGTCGCAATGAGCTTGGCGCCGTTGACCACCATGCGCACCGCCACTTCCATCATCTCATACGTCAATTGCCGCCCCTCTCCGACAATGACGTAATCCGGGTCGTGATCGACGACAGCGTAACCGTTGTGGTGCAGGGCTTGCAGCAAACCGCCTTCGCCAATCACGTAGGCGGTGCCGCCCGGCTTCTGCTGAGCCAGAAACCTCGCCGTCGCCATGGCGCACGTGAAGATATGCCGCTCTTCGATATCGATGCCCATACGGCGCAGGCGAATTGCCACGTCGCGCCGCGTGCGTTGGCTGTTGTTGGTCAGAAACGCGAAAGGGATTTGTTCGTCGTTCAGTCGCGCAACGAACTCGCGGGCGCCAGGAATTAGTTCCGCGCCGCGATACACCACCCCGTCCATATCGATCAAGAACCCGAGTTGCGCCGTCATATCGTTCGCATGCCTCACTAAATAATAGCCACGTTGGCGAACCAATTGTTATGGGCGTGCAACTGTCGTGCCGAGGCGCACCTGTGGCGATCGAGTGCAGAGTGCAGCCCCCAATGGCCGCAGCGTGTGCCAGTATTTTAGGCACGAGCGAGAAGCTCTTGCGTGATCCACGTGAAATCGCAGCGCACCATTGTTAGCACGCTATACGTGGGTCGGTGAAGCGCCGGGACGCCGGCCCGCCGCGCAAATGGCTGCCGCCGCGCGCGGCGCACTCATTACGCCTTTGGCTCACGACGACCAACCCGGCGCACCTGCCCCATCGCCGTCAGAATCGCCGCGCCCATCGCCGCCAAGGCCCAACTCGCCGGTTCCGGCACCGGGGCCACAAAGAAGACCTCGGCGGCGCCACCGGTCAATTGAATCGCCTGAGCCGCCGCCACCGACATGCCAATGCGGTTGGTTCCCGTGCCAAAAAAGGCCGCCGCCTCGGCGGGTGTCAAGTCGACGTCGAACAGCCAGCCGGCGCCGCCGATGCCCGCGGCCACCTGATTCAGCTCCAGTCCGCCGACCGGCGCCGAGTAGACCAAATCGCCGAACAACGGAACGCCCGCCATGTCAACAAACTGCATGGCAAAGTCGAACAGCTTCACCGTCGGCCCGCTGCCAGGTTCGGCGATGTTGAACACCAGTTTGAACGCGCTGGCCGTCACCCCCGCGTTGGCCAGAACCTGGGCGGTCAACGTCTGGCTCTGATTCGTAGCGTCAGCGGTCAACACGTCGCTGGCGCCGTTC
>CAYWTU010000825.1:0-2312 GCA_964461275.1 uncultured Pirellulales bacterium
TCCGCCGCAATCCGCCGCCGCCGGGACCGAACCCAACCCCGCGTCCTCCCCAGGCGGCGTTCGCGCAGACCCATCCCGGCTCCCCCTACGGCTACATCAGCGTGACCGAGGTGCGAGGCAAGACGCCACTGTCGCTGCGGTTGGTCGACTTGTCCGACAGCCGGGTCCTGTTGCAGGCCAACATGGACGTGGACCACAACGACCCGCTGGCCACGCTGGAGATTGTGGTGCCGTTGCCGGTGCTGCAGATCCCGCACCCGGGCGTGTTTGCGCTGGAACTATTGAGCGACGACGAACCGCTCGGTTCGATTCGCCTAGTGGCGAGGGAGCGCCCTGCGCAGCCGCAGCCGCCGAACTCAGAGGCCCCGACACCGGAAACGCCGTCGGCATAGGGGCCGGCACGGCGCGATGCTGGATCAATGCGTTAGAATCTTGACGTTCTTGAACCAGACCTTGGCCCCGTGGTCTTGGAACCCCAGGTAACCTTCGCGGGGCAGATCCTTGATCGCGGCGCCAAACTTGTGGCCCGTGCCATCGGGCCGTTTGCCGCGTTTATCGAATTCGTCGCAGTTCATCCGCGTGACTTCCTCACCGTTGACCTTCACGGTGATCAGCGGGCCCTGGCAGGTGAGCTCGATTGTGTCCCATTGGTCGGGACCCTTGCGGTTGCCCTTCGATGGCCGAGCCAAATCGTAGACCGCGCCAAAGTCGTGATATCCGGTCCCCTGGGCGGTGTCGATGGCCACCTCGAAGCCGGTGTACACCGGGTTCTTCAGGTTCCCGACGCGAAAGAAGATGCCTGAGTTGCAGTTCGGTTCGCTCAGCTTGACGTCGCATCGCAAGGTGAAATCTTTGAACTCCTGCTCGTGCGCAATGATGTAACCGCCCGACTTGTGCGGCAGCAAGCAGCCGTCTTCGACGGGCGTGGCGATCGGCTTGCCGGTGTTGCAACTCCAGCCGGCATGATCCTTGCCGTTGAACAACAGCTTCCAGCCGGCGGCTTGCTCGTCGGGGGTCAATTCGTTGTCGGCGGCCCGCGCGCTCGGCACGGTTGGTTTCAACAGCAATACGCCGGCGAACAGTCCATAGATGACAAGCTGCGCAGCGGCATTTGATTGTGCGGGCATGGAAATTCACTTTCCTGTACTTGGTGTCAATGGTGGTCTAGAGTCTTAGAGTCCAACAAACAACGCACTCGGTGCGCTGGAATTAGCGGGAGTTCGAGGGCCGTTGTCAGGTTGTTTGGCGGCCTCTTAGTTTATTTTCGATTCGTCGTCACCCGCTAAAATCGCCCTCGGCTTCGATCACTTGCGGGCCCAATTGCAACCGCACGCGGTCGGTGATTCCTTCCACCTCGTTTTTGCCTTTAACCAAATGGCCGACAATTTTTCCGTCACGGACGCGGACCACGCCGCTGGTCTTCGAACCCAAACGTAATTCGAGCCGCTGCCCATAGAACGCGACGAACTTGTCGTGGGTTCCGGAGACGTCAAAGTTGAAGAAGAATACAAAGAATTCCTGGCCGGCGCGGTAGACATAGGCGCGCATGTCTGGGCTGTAGGTGACATTGGGGACGACACCGGCGGCGGCGAGGCGATCGGCGAACCGGCCGTCGGCAAACAAGTTTTGCGGTCGATACGTGACGTTTCCACGGCCCTCGGAGGCACGGACCGCGTCTCTGAGCAGCGTACAGGGCCGCCACATCAGGTCGACCTCGGGCAAGTCGCCGGAGATCAGGAGCCGGCCTTCCGCTTGAATGTACTCCGCCAATTTGCGCTGCGACGCCTCGTCCATAAAGAACGCGCTGTGCAAGGCCAGCGCCCGCGGCGAGCGCAGCTGCGCCGGGCTGGCGGCTTCGAGCTCGAACATGCCGAACGAATAGCCGGCGTCTTGCATCGAGGCGGCGAATTCCTCGCAACCCTGATGACCGCAGCGGGGAATTCCTGCGCCGGGAACGGTCCAGTAGCGCTCGTCGGGGGTCCAGGAACTGACGGCGGCATAGGGGGCGTACAATAAGTACGCCGCGTCGATTTCCAGGTCGCACTTCAGGAAGGCGTCGCCGTGCTGGGCGAACCAACCGTTGAGCAGCTTGGCCGTGTCGTACATCGGCCGGCAATTGCCGTGTTCGTCGATGGGGGCGTGCGACGGAAAGGTGGGGCACTGCAACTTGGTGATTCGGTCGAGCGTGTCGTCCCAGTAGCCGGTGTTCACCATCACGAAAATCACGTAGCCGGTGGCGCCGCCGGCGACCGAGGCGAGCGTTTGGAAAAAGGGGACGACCGGATCGCGAGAGCGGGCGTCGTACAGCGTGC
>CAYWTU010000826.1:0-2310 GCA_964461275.1 uncultured Pirellulales bacterium
GCCAAGAGGGCCGTGTCGAACGGCTTCTTGAACGTCTCGTTGATGCTCGAACGGTCGAAGCTGTTCGATTCGCCGTCGTCGGGCAACAACGCGATGAGAATCGTGTCGCTGTATTCCTGATTGCGGCGCAGATTCTGGCAGATCTGCAGGGCCTCGGCCCGGCCGATCGAGAAATCGACGATGATGCAATCGGGATGGAAGCTTTCGGCCTGGATGCCGGCCTCGAACCCGCTGCCGGCGGTGCCGAGCTTGAACGACCGCTCGAGCGGCAGTTCGCGCTTCAGGCTCTCGAGTAGCACTTGGTCCTGTGCAACGACCAACACCTTGGCCATCGCTTCGTCCTCGAGGTCGCCCAGCGGCATGCCGTGCTCCTTGAGGAACCGAATCAAATACTCGCGCGGGATCCGCCGGTCTTGCGAACCGGGAATGCGGTAACCCTTCAGCCGGCCCGAATCGAACCATTTGCTGACGGTGCGGGGGGCTACCTTACAGATCTTGGCGACCTGTCCTGTCGTGAAAACCTTCATTGCAGGCTCTCCAATGCGTCTGCTGAGTTCGGAATCAAGTTCGACCCGCTCGCGGACGGAATCGAACCGATCGCCCCTTGTCTGTGCTGGCGGCCGAGTCTCGCTCCTTCTCGCCGGCATTGGGTCTGCCGGCCGCGCACAAACATCTGGGTCGGGGCAGTAACATCATCGCTTGGGGCTTGTGGCTCAGTTCCCTCTGGCCAGCGCCACACGCTCCACATCGGCTAGCTCAGGATTCGGAAGTCAGCGAAATTCCGCAAAATAGCGAAGTCGCGTGTTAAGCGGCTTCTTGCGGCCTGGCGCATCCGGCCGAATCGCTACCTCCGCCAGAATCGGCGGCCCAAGCTGGGGATAGAACGCAGGACTCGCGCATCAGGCGCCGCAACCAATCTTTGCGACGCCGGCGAGACCCTGACGGGCCGAGCAACGGCTTTTTTCAATCCCCCCTTGGGCCCGCTTCGCCTGTCGTCACGCTCTTGTGAGCGTGGCTGCGGAGCCAGCCTCCAAGGTTAGTTTCGAGCCGGCCGGGTAGGAGACTTTAGAAACTTTGCTCCTGTCGTGACGGCCGCAGCGGTCTTAGCGGCCTTGGCGGCTATTGGGACGAGCGAAACCTTGCCAGGCGGGTAGGAAATAAGGCCCTCCTGACCGTATTTGCTAAGCCCTCGCCTGGCCGGATCGTCGACGGACAGGGGCCATTGCTCATAGAATAGCGTTCCACCCAGTTTGACACGCAGCGTTTCTTCTGCCGCTCCAACGATCGTGACCCGCCACACCTAGGATCGCCTGGCGTCGACTTTGGGGTCGGTATGTGCTTGTGCGTGGTGCAGATGTCAACATCTCAACAAATCGGCTCCGCAGTCATACTCTTGGCCGGTCTGGCGCCGGGGGCGGCGGCCGACGACCCCCTGGCCACGGCGCAAGCCTTGCTGTTGCGGGGCCGTTATGCCGAGGCCGCGGAACGGTTCGCCACGCTGACGGAAAAACACCCGGTCGCCTCGGCCTTGGGGCTGGCCGAGGCCCAGTCGGCCGTCGGTCGCGACGACGAAGCTTTGGAACAACTAACCACAGCCGTCCAGGCGTTGCCCGATGCGGCGGCGGTCCATGCCAGCCGCGGCCAACTGCTCTTCGGCCGCGGCGAATGGGACGCGGCACGGGCCGCCGTCGAACATGCCCTGGCCGCCGACGAGAATCACCTTCAGGCCCGTTGGCTCCGCGCCGAGTTGCTCCGAGTACGAGGCAACCTGGATGAGGCCCTGTCCGGCTATCAATGGCTTGTCGACCACTACAACGTTCAGCAGCCGCAAGACGCGGAGAGTTTGCATTGGATCGGTCTGGCCGCCGGACAATTCGCCCGCTGGAAACGGTTGGGCGATCAGTTTCGCTTTCTGGTCAACGAACTCTACCCCGACGCGTGCAAGGCCGAGGCCAACTACTGGCCCGCCCATTACGAGGCGGGCCGGCTGTTCTTGGAGAAATACAATCGGGCCGACGCGGCCAAGGAGTTTGAGGCGGCGCTGAAGATCAACCCCTCGGCGGCAACGGTCCACGCCGCGATTGCTCAATTGCACCTCAACGACTTCGAGTTCGAGGCCGCCCGAAAGTCGATCGAGCGGGCGCTGTCCGTCAATCCGCGTCTGCTGGCCGCCCATCAACTGCGCGCCGACCTGCAACTGGCCAACTTCGAGGTGCAGCCGGCGATTGAAACGTTGTTGGCGGCGCTTCGCATCCATCCCAACAGCGAGGAGACGTTGGGCCGATTGGCCGCGGCCTACTTGATGCGCGA
>CAYWTU010000827.1:0-2309 GCA_964461275.1 uncultured Pirellulales bacterium
GCTTACAATCCATCACGTTCGGACCCGGCATGGCCTATCGCATCCCGGCCGGCACGAAGCTGGTCTGGCAGATGCACTACACGACCAGCGGGGCGGCGCAGATCGATCGCAGCTATATGGGCTTACAGTATGCCCAGCCCGACGAAGTGCAGACGCGCGTGGAAATGAAATTGGCCGTCAATCCGCATTTCGCGATCCCGCCGGGCGCGGAGAATTTCGCGGTCGAGTCTCTCTATGAGTTACCGCAAGACGGCTGGATTTACGCCCTCCGCACATGCACCTTCGCGGCAAGGCCTTTCGCTACGACCTCTATCAGCCCGACAGTTCGCACCGCCGACTGGTCGACGTGCCCCGCTTCGACTTCAACTGGCAGCACATCTACGTGCTTGCCGAGCCGCTCCCGGTGCGGCGCGGAGCGATCGTCCACTGCACGGGTTGGTTCGACAATTCGCCGCAAAACCCGACCAATCCCAACCCCAGCGAAGTCGTGCGCTGGGGCGATCAAATCTGGGAAGAGATGATGATCGGCTACATCCTGCTGGCCTTCGAGCGCGACGTCGTCGAGCCCGAGATTCGCTCGGCGGCCATCGAGCGGGCTCAGCGCTTCGAGCGTCGCCGCGTGCTGGCGCTGCGAGCCGCTCTAGCCGTCGCCGCGCTCGGCGTCTTGGCGGCGGCAGCTGCGGTCGTATGGCGACGAGCGGGCTAGGTCCGTGCGGGCGGAGTCGTCGCGCATCCAGCCGGCGATTTTCTTTCCGTCGGACTTTCACGCGAGTACACTGGCGGCGTTCGTGCGGGGGAACATGGCAAGCCCGCCGCCAAGACCATCGCCGAAATGACGGCATGACTTCCAGTCGAAACCGCAGGCTCCGGCGCTGTCCACACCGCATCCGTTTCAAATCTTACCTTGGCGTTTTACATCATGCACTCACGATTTGTCCGTCCGTCCACTCTGATTGCAGTCGGCTGCGCGCTAACTTGGCTGCTTGCCTCCGGTCGGCCTTCCAAGACGCTAGCGCAGGACTCCCAAGCCGCCAAGGCTGCCGCTGGCGGCCTGCAACTGCCCAAGCCTGACCCCGATTTCAAGGGAAAGATCGGCGAAACGTACAAGGACTCCACGCCGAGCTATCCCCAGCCCGTCAAGGCGCCCCCAGGCAGCCCCAACGTGCTGCTGATCTTGCTCGATGACGTCGGTTTCGGCATGTGCTCGACGTTTGGCGGCCCCGTGCCGACGCCGCACATGGACCAGCTCGCCAACCAGGGATTGAAGTACACGCGCTTCCACACCACCGCCCTGTGCAGCCCGACTCGAGCCGCGTTGCTCACCGGCAGGAATCACCACAGTTGCGGCACGGGCGTGATCATCGAGATGGGGACCGGCTATCCCGGCTACACGGGCGTCATCCCCCAGAGCACCGCGTTGGTCAGTGAGATTCTGCGTGGCCACGGTTACGCGACCGCGATGTTTGGAAAGTGGCACAATACCCCGGAACCCGATATCAGCCCGGCCGGCCCCTTCGACCGCTGGCCCACGGGGCTGGGGTTTGACTATTTCTACGGCTTCAACCAAGGCGAGACGCACCAGTATTTTCCCACGATCTACCGCAACACCACCTGGGTTCCCCAGCCCAAAACGCCTGAGGAAGGCTATCACTTCACCGCCGACATGACCGACGAGGCGATCGCCTGGACGCGCAACGTCCGCGCCGCCGACCCGGACAAGCCGTGGTTCAACTACTTCAGCACCTCCGGCGTCCACGCCCCGCACCACGCCCCGAAGGAGTGGCGGGAGAAGTACGCCGGCAAATTCGATCACGGCTGGGACAAGCAGCGCGAGCTGACCCACGCCAAGCAATTGGAGATGGGCATCATCCCGAATGGGACGAAGCTCACGCCCCGGCCGAAGGAAATTCCCGCGTGGGAGGACCAACCGGCCGACGCGAAGAAGGTCTATACGCGCCTAATGGAGAACTACGCCGCGTACATGGCCTACACCGACGCCGAAGTCGGCCGGCTCGTCGAGAGCCTCCGCGCGTCCGGCGAACTCGACAACACGCTCGTGATGTACGTCGTCGGCGACAACGGAGCGAGCGCCGAAGGCGGCCTGGAAGGCACGTTCAGCGAGATCGCCAGCCTGATGGGCATCCAACTCGGACTGGCGAGCACGCTCAAGCGGATCGACGAGAGCGGCGGCCCCGCGAGCGAGCCGCACGTCCCGGTCGGCTGGGCGTGGGCGATGAACGCCCCGTTCCAGTGGACCAAGCAGCTCGCCAGCCACTTCGGCGGCACGCGGAACCCGCTCGTCGTCCACT
>CAYWTU010000828.1:0-2297 GCA_964461275.1 uncultured Pirellulales bacterium
AGAAGCCGCGCCTGCGGAAGAAGCGGCGCCGCCGGCCCCGGTTCCCCCCGCGGCGGCATTGCCCACCGGTCCGGTGAGCGAATTGACGCTCGAACAGAAAGTCGACGCCTTGATCGCGTCCTCGACTCGTTTGGCGCCCGATGGCAGCATCGCCGCCAACATCTACTCCGACGTGGACACGCTGTGGACTTGCGTGGCGGCGTTCCTGGTGTTCTGGATGCAGGCCGGTTTCGCCTTGGTCGAATGCGGATTCACCCGGGCCAAGAACGCCTGCAACATCGTGATGAAAAACCTGATGGACTACGTCATCGGCACCATCGCCTTCTGGGCCGTGGGCTTCGGCCTGATGTTCGGCACGGTCGCCAGCAGCGGCCTGTTCGGCACCGACAACTTCATGTTCAAGGCCAACGGCAGCTTCGATTGGGCGTTCTTGATTTTTCAAACGGTCTTTGCCGCCACCGCCGCCACGATCGTCAGCGGCGCCATGGCCGAACGGACCAAGTTCAGCGCCTACCTGATCTACTCCGCCGCGATCACGATCATCGTTTACCCGATCTTCGGCTCGTGGGCCTGGAACAGCCTGTTTCCCTCGACCGACAGCGCAGGCTGGTTGGAGGGCAAGGGCTTCATGGACTTCGCCGGTTCGACCGTAGTTCACTCGATCGGCGGCTGGGCCGCGCTCGCTGGGGCCTGGATTTTGGGTCCACGGTTGGGCAAGTACAAAGGTGGTAAAGCGATGCCGATTCCCGGACACAACATCCCCTTGGCCGCGCTGGGCGTGTTCATCCTGTGGCTGGGTTGGTTCGGGTTCAACCCCGGCAGCACCACGGCGGTTGGCGGCGGCAGCTTTGCGTTCATCGCAGTGACCACCAACATTGCCGGAGCGGCCGGTTGTTTGTCTGCCTTGATCTTCGCCTGGATTCTGTTCAAGAAGCCCGATCCGTCGTTCGCGCTGAACGGCACGCTGGCTGGCTTGGTGGCGATCACCGCCGGCTGCAACGTGATCGACGTCGAGTATGCCATACTCACCGGCGCCATCGCCGGCGTGCTGGTGGTGCTGTCGTGCCTGTTCTTCGATCGAGTTCGAATCGACGACCCGGTGGGCGCCATCTCGGTGCATGGAGTTTGCGGGGCCTGGGGGACGCTGGCCGTTGGCCTGTTTGCCATGGACAAGGGATTGTTTACCGGCGGCGGAGCGGCTCAACTGGGCATTCAAGCCGTGGGCGTGGCGTGCGCCTTTGGCTGGGCGTTCACTGTCAGGAGTCTGGTGTTCTTTGCCATCAAGGCCACGATCGGACTCCGCGTCAGCACACACGAGGAGATCGAGGGTCTGGATGTGACCGAGCACGGCATGGCCGCTTACCCGCCGCAATTCATCACCGATCCGGTGGTGATCGGCGGAGGGTTCGTGCCAGGCGGGTTGCCCGTAGGAGCCGCTGGGTACGCTGCCGCCGGCAGTTCGAGCTGAGCCGATTAGGCACAAGCAAGGGAGTTCCATTTTCGTTCCAAACCTAACCCCGTTGTGGCCGGAGGCGACCTGACCGGCCCAACGGGTTTTTAGAGTCCAACAAACAACCTCCTCGGCGCGCTGGTAACAACAGGAGTTCGAGGGCCGTTGTCAGGTTGTTTGGTGGCCTTTGACACAACCAAAAAGCACGGGAGCGCCGCGACTCGCGACAATTTTTGCACCCGCCCTGGACGATGATCCTATGATCCAGCGGCCGTTGCGAATCTGTAGCGACTTGCCAGTTCCGGGTAACGAACTTCGACGCCCGGCGTGCTCCGGTGTCGCAAGACATGGCTCACGCCTGGGCCAGAAGGATGCCCCAATGGCTCGGGTATGTGTACCGCCTGCACTGCCCGAGCCGGGGCGTTTTTCTTGCGCATTTCCGCTTGGAGTCAATTCAATACGCATCGCGGACGTTCCGCAGCGGGCCTGACGCGGCCTACTTGAGCCCGGTGCGTCCGAGGGCTACCATCATGACCATCCACCGTTGAATTCGGCGCGGCGCGTCTGGGCCGACCACCGGTTCACGAGGAGCGACAGACCGTGAAGCTGATTATCGCCATCATCCAACCAAGCAAGCTGGAAGCGGTCAAAGCCGCCTTGACCGAAGTTGAGGTGTTCCGGCTGACCGTCATGGATTGTCAGGGCTTTGGCCGCCAGAAGGGGCACACCGAGGTTTACCGCGGGCACGAGTTTACGGTGAACCTGCTGCGAAAAGTGCAATTGCAAATTGCCGTCAACGAGGAGTTCGTCGAGCCCACCATCCAGGCGATCATCACCGACATCCTCG
>CAYWTU010000829.1:0-2290 GCA_964461275.1 uncultured Pirellulales bacterium
AGCGTCTCAAAAAACGGCCGATAGCTGCCGGTGCAGCGCCGCACGAGCAGATCGAACGAGCCCGAGGCGGCCTCGAACTGATAGCCGTCGTTCTCCAGCTTCACCACTTGGGCCAGGATGGCGTCCATGGCCTGCCGGTTATCTTGCAAGTTGTATTTCTGCGTCAGGGCCTGAATGTTCGAGCGGCCCGACAGTTCGCTGACCAGAATCCGCCGCTCGTTGCCCACTCGCTGCGGGTCCAGGTGTTCGTAGCTGCTGGCAACTTTGTTGACCGCGTGAACGTGCATTCCGCCCTTGTGGGCGAAAGCGCTCTGGCCCACGAACGGCTGATTGGCTCGCAGACGCAGGTTGGCCGTCTCGTACAGAAATCGCGACAGTTCCGTCAGATGCTCGACGCCGCCCGGATGCAGCACTTCGTAACCGCGCTTCTTGAGCGCCAGGTTGGCGACGACGGATACTAAGTCGACATTGCCACACCGTTCACCGAAGCCATTGATGGTGCCCTGCACCTGCACGGCGCCGGCGTCGACCGCGGCCAGACTGTTGGCCACTGCCAGCTCGCAGTCGTTGTGACAATGAATACCCACCGGGATCGGCAAAGCTTTGATCGCCGCGCCGGTCAGGGCGGCAATTTCCTCGGGCATGCTGCCGCCGTTGGTGTCGCACAGCGCCACCAGCTTGGCCCCCGCCTCGGCCGCGGCGCGAATGGTCCGCTCGGCGTACTGGGGGTTCGCCTTCCAGCCGTCGAAGAAATGCTCGGCGTCGTAGATCACCTGGCGGTTCTGCGAACGGAAATAGGCCACCGTCTCGGCAATCATGGCCAGGTTTTCTTCCAGCGACACCTGAAGCACGTCGGTGACGTGAAAGTCCCAGGTTTTTCCCACGATGGTCACAACTTTGGCCGCCGATTCGATCAGGGCTTTCATGCCAGGATCGTCGGCCGGCGGCACGCCCTTGCGGCGGGTCATGCCAAAGGCGGCCACTTGGGCGTGCTGGAGCGGCGTGTGGCGGACGCGGGCGAAGAACTGCGCGTCTTTCTCGTTGGACAGCGGATAGCCCCCTTCAACGTAGTCGAAGCCCATCTCGTCCAATCGCTGGGTAATGAGCAGCTTGTCCTGCAGCGAAAAGCTGACCCCTTCGCCTTGGCTGCCGTCGCGGAGTGTGGTGTCGTAGATTTCGATGCGTCGCATCGGCGGTGATCCTTGTGAGGCGATGGCCCGACGACTACATACGGTCGGTCCGTGGAAAATCGATCGGCGGCAAATGATCAAGGCTCAACAAAAAAACCCTGGGGCCTTGCGGGCCTCAGGGCTGGGATGTTCGTTTCTCCGCGGCAAGCCCTAAGGCATGGCGTCTCCAATAATTACGATCGGTACGACGACAGTCGGCGCAACGCCTATCTCGCCCCAAACGCGGGAGGCGACGCTCGGCGATGGGTGGGCGGGAGCAGCGGTTCGGCAGGCGAAGGTCATCGGCTGGTCAGATGGCGGAAGGTTTTGAGCCTAGAAAAGAATACGTGGCCAAGCGGGGGGTGTCAAACGCGACTCTCACAATCTGGAGAGCCAAACGCTAGACCAGGTTCAGATTCTAGGGTAAATCAAGGCCCAACAATCCCTAAGCCTGTCGCCGACGGATGCTGCGGGCCAGACGCAGCCGACGGGCTTGGGCACGATTAACGGAATCCGCAGACGGTCCGCCTGCGCCTTCCGATTCGTCGTCCGGCTCGAGTTCGGCCGCCTCGCCTTCGTCCCCGGCTTCGGTCTCGTCGGCCCCGCCGCCTTGCTCTTCGTCATCTTCGACAACGTCTTCGTCGAACTCATCCACTTCCTCTTCTTCGTCCTCCTCGTCATCGACGGAAACCTGAACGCGGCTAGGCGGATTGCCGGCGGCGACCGGCGGCGGCGTTTCTTCCTCGAAGTCGCCGTCGAACGCGGCGCTGGGCAGCGTTGCCGGCTTCTTCATGACGATCCGATTGCTGCGCGACTTGGGCTCTGGCGCTGGCGCCGTCTGCGGCTCGTTCATCTCGCGCCATTTCTCGGGCGAGATCAACACCTCGCGGGCCTGCGAGCCGTTGTATTGCCCCACGATGCCGTCTTCGGCCATGTAATCGATCAGCCTGGCCGCGCGGCCATAACCCACGCCCAGCGCCCGTTGCAACAGCGAGACGCTGCCCCGGCCCTCGTTGACCACCACTTCGATCGCCTGGGTGTACAGCTCGTCGCGATTGCGGTTCAGCCCGCCGACGCCTCCGCCGGCGTCGTCGCCACTAACCGGAAGGTGCACCAGCTCG
>CAYWTU010000830.1:0-2282 GCA_964461275.1 uncultured Pirellulales bacterium
GTCCGTGCCCCCTTCTTCGTTGACCATCGTGTTGCGATGGAAACCGGTGGCAATCTGCTGCTCCAGCGTGGCGTCGGGGAGCATGTCGCCGGCCAGTTGCCAGAGGGCGAACTGATCGAACGGCAGATCGCGGTTCAAGGCGTTAATGACCCAGTCGCGATATTTCCAAATCGAGCGGCCGCTGTCGATCGTGTAACCGTTCGAGTCGGCATAGCGCGCCTGATCCAACCAATGGCGACCCCAGCGCTCGCCGTAGTGTGGCGACTCGAGCAGATCCTCAACAACCCGCTCATAAGCGTCGGGGCGATTGTCGAGTTCAAACGCCATTACCTGCTGCGGCTCGGGCGGCAGCCCGATCAGGTCCAAACTGACGCGGCGCAACAGCGCGGCGCGATCGGCCTGTGGCGACGGCGTCAGTCCACGGGCTTCAAGCGCCGCCAGAACGAAGCGGTCGATCTCATTCTTGACCCAGCTTTCACGTTGCACCGCCGGCGGCGCCGGCCGGGCAAGCGGTTGAAACGCCCAGTGGTCGGCCCCCTTGGGACGGCTAGCGGCCAGTGGCATTTCGTCGTCCGGCGCGGCGGCGCCGGCGTCGATCCAAGTTCGCAGCGCCGCAATCTGCTCGGCGCTGAGCGGCTCGCCCGCGTCTTCGGGCGGCATTCGCGAGACGTCGCCGGAGCCGACGACGGCTTGAATCAGAAGGCTCTCGCCGCTGTTGCCGGGCACGATGGCAGGGCCGCTGACGCCCCCCTTCTTTCCTCCGGCGGCGGTGTCCAACCGCAGGTCGGACTGCTGCTTGTCCGGCCCATGGCAGCCGACGCAGCGCTCGGCGAGGATTGGCCTGACCTGGCGAACGTAGTCGATGGCGGTCGGCTCGCCGGCGACCGCGGGCAACGTCGTCGCGATGACCGCCACAAGCAGCCCGGTCCGCACAATGCGCGGCGCGCGCACGCTGCGGAACGGGATGTGCCGAAGTTGGTTCATCGTCGGGCGCCTAAATCGGTGGCGGCAAGTATGCATTTTACGCGAACCTGGGGCCGGCCACGATATCCGGCCGCCGGCAGGCGGTTTTTGCCCGGATAACGGTCCTCTGCTAAGCTGGCAGCCGCCACGGAATCGATATGGCGGTGGGGCAATGGTTGCCTGAAGCCCCAGTCTGGGGCCGGGGCTAATCCTATGTTCTCTAGGCAGTTTATTGCCGGCTTGGTGTGGATTGTCTTGGTCGCTGCCGCGACCGGGCAAGAGGCGGCGCACAACGGTTACGAAACTGCGGTCAAGCCGCTGCTGCAACAGCGCTGTTGGGCCTGTCACGGAGCACTGCGGCAACAGGCGGGCCTGCGGCTCGATACCGCCGCCGCCGTGCTTGCCGGCGGCGACAGCGGGCCGGCCGTCGTGCCAGGCAACAGCGGCGAGAGCCTTTTGGTTCAAGCGGCGACCGGCGCCGCCGGCTTCAAAATGCCGCCGGAGGGTGAGGGGCAGCCGCTTGGCGACGCAGAGATTGCCTTGATTCGCAGTTGGATTGACGCCGGCGCCGCCGCTCCTGCCGATGAAACGCCGCCGCCCAATCCCCGCGAGCACTGGTCGTTTCAGCCGCCGCGGCGGCCCGAAGTTCCGCTGGACGCCGAAGCCAGCGCGGCCGTCGGCAACGCGGTCGACGCCTTTTTGGATCAGAAGCGGCGCGTACACGGAGTCAGCCCGGTCGGACCAGCCGCACGCCACGTGCTCGTGCGTCGGTTGTATTTGGATCTCATCGGCCTGCCGCCCAGCGGCGAGGAGCTGTCCGCGGCGCTCGCCGACGAGGCGTCCGACGCCTACGAGCGGCTGGTCGATCGACTGTTGGCCAGTCCGCAGTACGGCGAACGGTGGGGCCGCCATTGGATGGATGTATGGCGCTACAGCGATTGGTACGGTCGCCGCAGCGTGCCCGACGTGATGAACAGCTACGGTCAGATTTGGCGATGGCGCGATTGGATTGTCCGCTCGCTCAACGCCGACCGCGGGTACGACGAGATGGTGCGGCTGATGCTGGCGGCCGACGAAATCGCGCCGACCGATTTGCAGGAACTGCCGGCCACAGGCTTTGTGGTTCGCAACTGGTTCAAGTGGAATTACAACCAGTGGAAGCGCGATTTGGTGGAACATACGTCGAAAGCCTTTCTGGGCCTGACGATGAACTGCGCCCATTGTCACGACCACAAGTACGACCCCCTTACCCAAGAAGATTACTTCCGTATGCGGGCTTGCTTTGAGCCCTTGGAGCTGCGGCACGACCGCGTGCCGGG
>CAYWTU010000831.1:0-2281 GCA_964461275.1 uncultured Pirellulales bacterium
CCTGCGTAGGGACGACCTTCCTCGATAAGGACCCGCAGGCTCAATCCTGGCCCCAGAGTGTGCCCTTGGCGGTCGCGTGGATCCATCATTCGCTGGATCACATCGGCGGTGTTCCCTAGCCCAGCATCCACCACAGGAACCAACATCGCGACGGGTTTTCCTCGTCGAGTAATCGTCACCCGTCCTCCCCGCTCAACGCGTTCCAAGAGTTCGGTCAGATGGGTCTTTGCCTCGAAAGTACCTACGGTGGTCATGTTGGTTTCTCGACGTTTCTTGGAGACATGAGTCGCTCAACCTAGTTGACACAACTAGTTTAACATGGTTTTTTACCTTGGGCAACGTGCGACGTCCAATCAAATTCGATCCAAATTCGATTCCATCACGTCTTGCCTCGCTTGGCTGAGGCACGGCGGCTAAACTAGCGCACTTCGATCACAAGGTCGACTGGTATACCATCCGAACATCGATCGCCCCATGCCCCGCACCAATAGCCAAGCCGCCTTTGCTCGCGCCAAACAACTCATTCCCGGCGGCGTCAACAGCCCGGCGCGGGCCTTCGGCGGAGTCGGCGGTGAGCCGTTATTCATTGCCCGCGGCGAAGGGGCCTACCTCTTCGATGTCGATGGCAGTCGCTACCTCGATTACATCGGCTCCTGGGGACCGATGATCTTGGGACACGCCCACCCGGCGGTCACCGCGGCCCTACACGAGACCATCGCCCGCGGAACCAGCTTCGGCGCGCCCACCGAAGCGGAAAGCGAACTGGCCGAATTGATTATTGCGGCCGTCCCCGGCGTGGAGAAAGTCCGCCTGGTGAATTCGGGCACGGAAGCCACCATGAGCGCCTTGCGGCTGGCCCGTGGATTCACCGGTCGAGACGTCATCGTCAAGTTCGCCGGCAACTACCACGGCCACGTCGATAGCTTGCTGGTCGCCGCCGGCAGCGCGGCGGCCACGCTGGGCGTCCCCAACTCGCCGGGCGTGACCACCGGAACGACCAAGGACACCTTGGTGCTGGAGTACAACGACGTCGCCGGTTTGGAACGCGCTTTTTCCGAGCACGGACCGCGCATCGCTGGAGTGATCTTCGAGCCCGTCGTCGGCAATATGGGTTGCGTCATTCCCACGCCTGACTTCCTCGCGGCGCTTCGCCAACAGTCGCGCCGGCACGGGGCGCTCTTGATTTGCGACGAGGTGATGACCGGCTTTCGCGTGGCATACGGCGGGGCGCAATCGCTGTACGGCATCGAGCCCGATCTGACGACTCTGGGAAAAATCGTCGGCGGAGGGCTGCCCGTGGGCGCCTATGGCGGCCGGACCGAGATCATGGACCACATCCTGCCTGCGGGCAAAGTTTTTCAGGCCGGCACGCTCAGCGGAAATCCTTTGGCTACGGCGGCGGGCATCGCCACGCTCAAGGAGTTACGCGACCGACCGCCGTACGACCGGCTCGAAGCGCTTAGCAACCGGCTTGCCCACGGCCTGGCCCAAGCGGCCGCCCAGGCCGGCGTGGCCCACTGCGTCCAGCGCGTGGGCAGCATGTTGACGCTCTTCTTTCAAAGTGGGCCGATCGTCGATTGGCCTACCGCCAGCCGCAGCGACACGGCGGCCTTTGCCAGGTACTTCTGGAATCTCATCGACCGCGGCGTCTATATGCCGTGCAGTCAGTACGAGGCGCTTTTTGTTTCCGCAGCCCATAGCGAAGCGGACATCGACCGGACGATTTCCGCGGCCCAAGAAGCGTTGCAGTCCGGATCCCGCTGAGCGAACGTTTCGCGCTCGCGGCCGCCGCAGATCGAGTGTCGATAATCCCTGCGGTCTACCCGAAGCTGGGCCGCGGCGCGGTTGACCGTCGGACCTTGCAACCTAGTTTTTGCGTGGGCCCCCAAGCGCCGAGCGCTCGTTCACTCATCGGACGAGGGGCGGTTGGTGAACCGGGCCCACGCGGACGACGTGCTGGCGATTTGCGGCAATGAGGCGGCCATGGACGATCTGATTCGTGAATTTCTGGTCGAGAGCAGCGAAAACATCGATCGCGTCGACCGCGAGCTGGTGGAGCTCGAACGTCGCCCGGACGATCGCGACACGCTGGCCAGCATCTTCCGCGCCGTGCACTCGATCAAGGGCGCCTGCGGATTTCTCGGCTTTGGCAAGCTGGAGTCGGTGGCACACGTGGGCGAAAGCCTGCTCAGCAAACTCCGCGACGGCGAACTGCGACTCAACGGCGAGATGACCAATGCCCTCTTGTCGCTGGGCGACGCGATTCGACAGATGCTGACAC
>CAYWTU010000832.1:0-2279 GCA_964461275.1 uncultured Pirellulales bacterium
AACAGGCTGGCGACAGCCGACCCGACCTGCGCGCCGACCGCCTGGCCGAAGGCCTTGCCGCCGAGGAGTTTCGAAACATCCGCCGCGACGGTGGTGCTGATCGCCGCTCGGACGTCGGCATTGGTGAGCAATCCGTTGACGAAGGATGCTGCCGTGTTGTTCAGAACCTTCAGCACGTCGTTGTTTTTCAACAACGTCCCGACCGCGCCGCCGAGGGTCGAGGTCACGAATTCCTTGATAGCTGGGGTGTTCTTAAATGTGGCGATCGCTTGTTGGGCTTGATTCGGGTCGTTGGCCCAATCAGCGGCGACCAGTTGCCCGGCCAGTGTCGCCACCGCGGGCACGACGCCCGTGGCGGTGAAGAAGCCGTTGACTGCCGTGTCCACCACCTTCAGTAGCTCCGTGCTGACAACAGGATTGGTCACCAATGCCACGACGGCGGCCCCAGCCTGGGCGCCCACTGCTTGACCCAGCGGTGTGTCGCCGAACAACGTCGCGACCTTCGCACTCAACAACTCCTGAACGCCCGTGTTCGCGAGCATGCCGGGGACCACGGTATTGATGAAGGTCACCAGCGCAGCCTGGACGTTCTTGTCGGAGAGCACATTGGTGAGGAACTGATCAACCGGGGTGGCGACAAACGGGGCTAGCGCCGGGAGCAGCGCGACGGGCTCGAAGGGAGGATCGCCACCCAGGAACTTCACGAAGCCGTTGACCGTGTCTGTGGCAAGGATGGGAGGAACCGCTGGTTGTTCGAGCAAGTTGACGAGCGCGTTGCCGGCCTGGCTCGCTACTTCACCACCGATAGACGAGAATAGCGTCGCCAATGCGGTGCTGATCGTGTCGCTCAGCCCCGGAACGCTCAAGCTACCGTCGCCGAGTAATTTCAACGCAGCCTGCCAGCCGAGGAAGTTCGCTATGGCGTTGGGAGCTTGCGCTGGTGGTGTCCATTTCCACGTCGAACTCACCCAGGGTGGTGACGGCGTCGCCAACCCCAGGAGTACGTCGATGGACGTTGTCAAGGCGACTCCCAGGTCCTCCTCTACGGTGTGGTTGCCGAAAAACACGATCAGATCAGTCCGCATGTCGCCCGGCGAGATTGCGCGGAAATTGCTACCTGTGCCTGAAGAAAGGATGGCGGCGTATGTTCCTTCATCGGTTATCGCCTTTGTGAAGGCTAAAGCCGGATCTTTAGTTGTCGGAAGATTCAGAGCTTTTAGGAATGGCGCGAATTCGTTCGCGACTTCGGGATTGCCAAAGGAATAAAGAACGAAGGTGGCTGCTGCATTGCCGATGGCGGTCTTGGCGTCGAATGGCAGGCCCGCCAGGGCAGGGTTTCCCGCAACCGTCTGCGAGATAAATGTAAGCACGTTGGGTTGTTGGAAAAGTGCCGCAACTGAGCCGCCTACAACGTCGTTGTTGAACCCTCCCATGAGCGAGTAGACGATATTGAATGAATAGGCAGCAATCGTATTTGCAACAGAGGCTGGACACCTACTGCCAAAGCACTGTCCTGCTGGTCCCACGGCGTCGCCAAAGGTCTTCTCCATACTTTTGGCTATTTGATTCTGGATTTGAGCTCGAGCTGAATAGAGGCCAAGGCAAACTGACGCGTCCTTGCAGTCTCCATCCGGAACGTCAGGATTCAGGACGCCGTTCGCCGTTACCGCCAGCGTCGCTTCAGGTTCACCTGTTGTCACCGCTGCCGCCGGAGCTACAGCGGCCGCGTCGCCCTCGCCCTCCTTCTGGGTGACCGCCATCGCCGCCCACGCCAGGGGAGCGGCAAGGGGATCACCGCCGCCGCTGCCGCCACCCAGCGCACCAACAGAACCGGCGGGCGAAACCGACAGTGCATCAGGTTGCGCGATCATCACCGGAGCCTCGGATGCAGCGAGGCTGCCGGCCTGGAGATCTGCTGCGATGGCAGGTGCGAAGGCGACCTCAGGCGCAAGGCCGTCGGCAGGCACGGCGGAGACGATCGTCTCGATGAGAGACACCATCGCGTCCTGAGCCAACCCCGTCATCCCGCCCGGAGTGAGCAGCGCGCCGATGAGATCGGCGGGGGACTGCGGAACGACCGGGGACAGGCCGCTGTTGCGGCTAGTCCCTGACACGGTCGATCCCGAGCGCAGCCCGCCGGACCGCCGCGCGGCTGTCGGCCCAGTGGCCTCGGTGCTCGGGTTGGAGCTGGGAACCTGAGCGCCCCGTCGACTGCCCCCCCGAGTCTTTGCCGTCGCCGGTCCGGCATCGCCGCCTTGGCTTGACTCATCGCCGGCGGC
>CAYWTU010000833.1:0-2273 GCA_964461275.1 uncultured Pirellulales bacterium
TACAATGCCGATGCCGTCGTGCTAGCTTCAAAGGGGTGGGGTTACCTGACCTACGGGTTTGCCGACCATTTCGCGCACCGTCGCCACGACGTTTTCCACAGTGAACCCGTAGCGTTTCATCAGCACACCGATCGGTGCCGAGGCGCCGTACGATTTCATGCCGATGAATTTGCCCCGCGGGCCGAGGTACTTCGACCAGCCCTGTTCGATGCCCGCCTCGACCGCTACGCGGGCCGTCACGCCGGCCGGCAAAACCTGCTCGCGATAGGCGGCGTCTTGAGCTTCGAATAGCTCCCAGCTAGGCATGCTCACCAACCGCACGGCCAGGCCCGCCGCGGAGAGTTGCTCGTAAGCCGAGACACATAGTCCCAGTTCGCTGCCTGTGCCGATCAAGATCGCCGCCGGCTTGCCGTTTGGCGCGTCGGCCAGCACATACGCCCCCCGGCGGGCGCCGCTGGCAGCGGCGAATTTCGTGCGGTCCAGCGTGGGCAGGTTTTGCCGCGTCAGGACCAGCGTGGCAGGAGTGCGCATCGGCATGATCGTCCGCCAGGCCTCGACCACTTCGCCGGCGTCCCCGGGGCGAATCGTGGTCATGCCGGGAATTGCCCGCAGGGCCGCCAGGTGTTCCACCGGCTGGTGCGTCGGGCCGTCTTCGCCGACGCCGATGGAGTCGTGCGTATAGATGTAAATCGCCGGCAGGCCGACCAACGCCGACAGCCGCATCGCGGGGCGGGCGTAATCGCTAAACACCAAAAACGTCGAACCGAATGGTCGCAGCTTGGAGAGCGCCAGGCCGTTGAGGATCGACCCCATCACATGCTCGCGTACGCCGAAGTGTAAGTTCCGGCCGCCGGGACTGGCCGCCTGAAAGTCGCCGGCGTCGGCCGCCTTGATCGTGGTCTTGGTCGATGAGGCCAGGTCCGCCGCCCCTCCCACTAGCCAAGGCACGCGCGCGGCAATGGCGTTGAGCACCTTGCCCGAGCTGTCGCGACTGGCCACGCCCTTGGCGTCGGCCGGAAAAGTTGGCAGGTCGGCATCCCAATCACCGGGCAGTTCGCCACGGTCGATCTGTTGCCACAGCCGCGTTCCGTTGGGATGCTCCTTGGCGTATTGGACGAACCGGTCGTTCCATTGCTGGCGCAGTTGCGCGCCGCGGCGACCGACCGTGGCGGCGAAATGCTCGAGCACCGGCTGGGGGACGCGAAACGTTTCGTCGGCCGGCCAGCCATAGGCCTGCTTGGTCAGCCGAACTTCCTCCTCGCCCAGCGGCGCCCCGTGCGCCTCGGACGTGTCCTGCTTGTGCGGCGAGCCCCAGCCG
This sequence comes from uncultured Pirellulales bacterium, assembly GCA_964461275.1. Lineage (GTDB taxonomy): Bacteria > Planctomycetota > Planctomycetia > Pirellulales > CAYNRE01 > CAYWTU01. The sequence goes on from CAYWTU010000833.1 coordinate 1,319, forward strand.
ATCACGCTGCGAACCACAACCAGCGTCGGCCGGTCGGTCGTCTGGAGAAAAGCGGCGTGGGCGGCCGCGTATTGTGCCAGATCGTTGGCGTCGGTCACTTCGCACACGTGCCAACCGTAGGCGCGAAACCGCGCCGCCACGTCCTCGGTGAACGCCAAATCGGTGCGGCCGTCGATGGTGATCCGATTGGCGTCGTAGAACCAGCACAAATTGGACAGTTTCAGGTGCCCCGCCAGCGAGGCGGCCTCGCAGCCCACGCCTTCCATCAAATCGCCGTCGCTGCAGATCACGTAGATGTTGTAGTCGAACAGATCGTAGCCCTGGCGATTCAACTTGGCCGCCAGCCACCGCTGCGCCATTGCCATGCCAACGCTGTTGGCCACTCCTTGACCCAGCGGCCCGGTGGTAGTTTCAACACCCGAGGTGTGGCCGAACTCGGGATGGCCCGGGCAGCGGCTATCGAGCTGCCGGAAGCGGCGAATATCGTCCAGCGACACCGCAGGCTCGGAGCTGACGCGGCCCTGCACGTCGGCCTGGCGCACGCCCGCCAGATGCAGCACGGAGTACAACAGCATCGAGGCGTGCCCGGCCGACAACACAAACCGGTCGCGGGCCGGCCATAGCGGGTCAGCCGGGTCGTAGCGCAGCGCTTGCGTCCAGAGCCAGTAAGCCGCGGGCGCCAGCGCCATGGGGGTGCCCGGGTGCCCGCTGTTGGCCGCTTGCACGGCGTCCATGGAAAGCGTGCGGATGGTGTCGATGGACAGCCGGGCCACGTCGGATGGCGGACGGGTCATGCTCGAGTTTCCTTACAAGTCGTGAAGGCGATACGTACTGCCGCGCAACAAACCGGGCCATAGCAGACGGGCCGCACTGCGCAGCCCCCGCGCAAGCGGCCTGTGGAGAGGCAATCTACCGGGTAACTCCTTCTTCTTAGCTGCCGGTTTCAAGGCCGGAT
>CAYWTU010000834.1:0-2272 GCA_964461275.1 uncultured Pirellulales bacterium
TCACCCGGGAGGACAACGAAGGAACGTGAAACCGCTTTCGCTGTTCGAGGTGGCTGCCGCGGATTTCGTTCTCAATTCGCTTGCGAATGACGTACAGCTTCCACTCGAACATGTCGCGGGCAGTGTTGGGTCCGCGGCCGATGATGACTTGTCGAATCGCCGGCTCGACGTCGCGGGCGCTTTGGCCGATGTCGTTGTTGTCCACCGGCACGTCGCGCCACCCCAGCAGCGTTTGCCCTTCCGCGGCAATGTACGACTCGAACCGCTCTTCGCAGAACCAGCGGTCGTTGTCGGCCGACGGCAGAAACACCATCCCCACGCCGTAGTCGCCCGCGTCGGGAAGCTTGATTTTGGCCTCGGCGCAGACCGGACGAAAATAGCTGTCAGGAAGCTGCGTCAGCAGGCCGGCGCCGTCGCCCGTGAGCGGATCGCAGCCGCACGCCCCGCGATGCGTCAGGTTGACGAGAATCTCCAGGCCCAAGCGGACGATCTGATGGCTCTTGCGTCCGGCGACATCCACCACAAAGCCGACGCCACATGCGTCGTGCTCTTGGCTGGGGTCGTATAGGCCGCGCGCCGGCGGTAGACCGTTGTTTGTCACTCGCTGATACATGGCGTTGCCTTGCCTTCTTTCCACGCGCCGCGTCGTTCCCTAGCGGCGCACCTTGCGATTGGGCTCAACCGCGAAACTTGACCTAATGTGTTTTTTGAAGTGATGAACCAATGAATTGCTGCGGCGCGGCGCCTTGCCTCCCGGCGGCGTGGGCCGACCGCCTAGCGCGCCGCCGAGGCCGGCGAACGCCGCGTGCTCTCGGCACGGCCGTTGATTTTGCCGTTGCCGTTGCCGACACCCGAAGCAGGCTCGACGCCAGCCGAACGCCGGGCGCGCCGCACGGCGGCGACGCTTTCGGCCTCGCGCTGCAGGAGCTCGATAAACCGGCTGGCCGTGCAAGTCAGCTCTCGCCCGCGGCGATGGATGATCCCCAGCGGCCGAACCAAGTCGACTCCTTCCAAAGGGACCGCCGCCAACGTGCCGGTCTCCACCTCGCGGACCACCGTGGGTTCCGGCAATAGACCGATGCCCGCGTCGATTTCGATCGCCCGTTTGATCGTTTCGATGTTGTCGAACTCCATCACCACTTCCACGCCCACGTGTCGCTCGTGAAGCACGTAGTCGATCTCGCGGCGAATCGTCAGACCGCTCTCGAAGCCGATCATCCGTTCGCCGTCTAAAGCGCCAATCTCGACGGTCGAGCAGGCCGCCAGCCGATGCGTCGGCGCACAGACCAGCACCATCGGCTCCTCGCGCCACTCAATCGCCTGAATCGTCCGCGAACTCTTGGCGTAGCTCACCAGGCCGATGTCGGCCTTGTCGTTCTCGACGCTTTCATAAACGCGATGTGGGTGCAGATACTCCAACCGGACGTTGGCCTTGGGGTACTGGCTCATGAAGTCCTGCATGTACCGGCTCATGTGGTGCAGCCCGACCGAATAGATCGACGCCACCCGCACTCGTCCGGCCACCTCGTCGTGCAGCGTGCGCACGCCATCTTCCAACGCTTGGTAGCGCTCCACCAACTCGCGACAGCCCTTGTAGTAGACGTCTCCCTCCGGTGTCAGTACGAACGGCCGCTTGGAACGGTCGATCAGCTTGACTCCCAGCCGCTGCTCCAACTGATGAATCAATTGGCTGGCCCCGGATTGCGAAATATCATTCTCAGTGGCAGCCCGCGAAAAGCTGCGGTGACGCACCACGTCGCAAAAGACCTTAAGGCTCTTAATCTGCATGGGAATTGAAACACTGCTGCGCGAGAGGCTTCGCCTGGGCGCTCCGGAGGCACGATTTATTTATGCTCCTCCAAAAACACCGACAACGGCATTAGTAAACTGGATGCCGGACGGGCGTAAGTTTCATGAAATCGGAATCTAGGCTAGGCGAACCTAGGCCTTCCGTCAAGCATCTACGCAGTGGAATTTGACAGTCGAGATTGAGGGCGTGGTTCGCCGTCGCAGGAAACTACGGCCAGTTTTTCCAACCCAAAGCATTTGCTGTAAAACACTTATCAAGTGATGTTGGCCCCTCGTTCCGCATCGTCGCAGTGCCTGCGGCACGCGGCGGCATTACCAAACGGCAAACTCAATTAGAAGCCCAGGTTATTCAGTCCAGCTCATACAGTGAAAGTGCCAGTTTTCCTCGCCGGCCAGTCACTCGGCCCCAGGTCTTAGAGCCCAACAATCAACCTGCTCGGTGCGCTGAAATCAACGGAAGTTA
>CAYWTU010000835.1:0-2268 GCA_964461275.1 uncultured Pirellulales bacterium
CGGCGACGTCGTCCGGCCCGGCGCCGACCGAACGCAACGACTCCAGCACCTCGCGCTCACAAATGCAGATGCCCGAGTTCACCCACGGCGAACGTATCCCGCGGCGCTGCTCCTCGTTGGGGCGTTCCAAGAACCGCGTGACGCGCCCGTTGTCGTCCATCTCCGCCACGCTGTTCGAGCCGGGGCGCTCGTGGACCAACATGGTTATCTGAGCCCGTTGCCGACGATGCAGCGCGGCCAGCGACGTCAGATCTTGATCGGTCACCACGTCGCCGTAGTGGATCAACCACGGTCCGTCCGGTTGCCCCGCCAAGTCGAAGATGCGCCGCGCGCCGCCGGCCGTGCCCAGCAATTCGGGTTCGAACGAGTAACGCACGGTCAGGCCCAACCACTTACCGTTGCCAAAGTAGCTTTGAATGATTTCCGGCAGGTAGTGCAGGTTCAGCCAGGCGGTTTGGCATTGGTGCCACGCCAAGTTGCGCAGGATGTATTCGACCAGGGGCCGCCCGTGGACGTGCAACATCGGCTTGGGCTGAGTCCTCGTCAGATGCGCCAAACGCGTGCCGAATCCGGCAGCCAAGACCATGGCGTTCATCGTTAGGCGGCCTCCACTTGTCGACCGGAGCACGTCAAGATCCACCCGGCGGCCTCGCGCAACGTTGTGCAGACGTGGTCGGCTCGAAGATCTCCCGGGAGCGGCCGAGCGGTGCGGATAGGCGGCTCGGCGTGCTTGCCCGACTGCACCCACACCGTACGGCATCCCGCGGCAAAGCCCGCGGCGATGTCGGTTAGACGGTCGCCGACCATGAAACTGTCGGGCAACGAGACTTGGTGCTGCGCCGCGGCGGCAAGCAACATGCCGGGGCTGGGCTTGCGGCAGGTGCATTCCGATCGATACTCCGGCCGGTTTGCCTGCGGATGATGTGGGCAAAAGAACCAAGCGTCGACGCCGGCGCCCAGTTGGCGAAAGTGTCGGTCAAGCGTCCGATGCAATTCGGCCACATCGTCTTCGCTGGCCATACCTCGGGCCACAACCGGCTGGTTGGTGACCACAATTAGGCGAAATCCCGCCACTCGTAAGTGCGCCAGCGCCTGCGGTGCGCCCGGCAGAATTCGCATCTGCTCGCGACGTGTGACCAGGTCGACGTCTTCGATCAATACGCCGTCTCGGTCCAGGAACACGGCCGGGCGGCGGATGGCAGGAGAGCGGTTCATGGCAGGTGCTTCACGCGGCCCGCTTGCGAACGCCCATCGCCAGTAAGTAATTGGCTGTGGGGCGAAAGCCGGTATGCACCACTTCATCGTTGGCCACAAACAGAAACACGTGGTGGAAGTGCCGGCCCAATTCGGCCTCTAGGCGTTCACCCGAGTAGCAGTTGACGTGCCCGGCGCGGCTGACGGCCGAAGCGTATTTCTGAGCGTCGATATTAGGCGTGCCGACGATGACGATCCCGTCGTGCTTGACGTTGGCCGCCATGCGCGCCAGGAAGGCGTCGGCGTGTTCCGGCAGGATGTGCTCGATGACGTCAAAGTTCACCACCGCGTCGTACTGGCCGGGCGGGGTTTGGAGGAAGTCGGCGGTCTCGAACGAAATTTTGGGGTCTTGCCAATTGGCCTGCGCCACTTCGATCGCCACATTGTCCGAGTCCAAGCCGTGTGCTGCGCCGCACTCCTTGGCCAACATCCAGGTCCCCAGTCCTTCGCTGCATCCGACGTCCAACACGCGTTTGTTCTTACCGATCATCTTGCTGGCGAATTTGTAGTACGACGTGCAGTACAAGGCCCGCCGCGGCGTACGGTCGAACCAGTAGCCCACGTAGCGCCCCAGGGAAACGTCGGGCGTTTCCATCATCTCCGTGACTTCGGTCCAGCAAGATCGCTCGCTCATAGGTACTTCTCCCCGATGAATGGTTGGTTGTTTTTTCTTTGCCCCTGGCACTGACTGGCGGCAAAACGCGGCGGCGGTGAGGTCTCCCGAAACTACCGCAGCGGCGCCGTGCGCTTGTAGCAACCGACGTGGATCAGGTAGTGGCACATCGGGTCGTAACCGGTGTGAGCGATCTCGTCGTTCATGCCGAACCGAAACACATTGTGAAAGATCGTCCCCAGGCTCGCGGCCAGACGGTCGGCGCTGTACATGTTGATGTGCCCCCGCTGGCTGGCCGGCGAGGCATACGGCGTGCTGGTGATGTTAGGCGTGCCGATCACGCAGACGCCGTCGTCGGCCATGTTCTGAAACACGGTGTCGAAGAACAGATTTTCGTAGTC
>CAYWTU010000836.1:0-2267 GCA_964461275.1 uncultured Pirellulales bacterium
GAGCGCGCGCGCCTCTTCCGGCGTCGTCGGATCGTCGGCGCTCTAGGTGACGAGGGCGACGTTCTCGCGCGCCGGCAGACTGGGGATCCGGTTGTAGAACTGGACCACGCCGCCCACGTGATCGCGCCGGTACGCCGCGAAAGCTGCGCCCAGCGCTTCCCCCCGAAGCCGAAGCCCGTAATCGGCGCGACCATGTAGCTGGCGATCCACAGTGCCACGACCCAGCCATGGCTGTAGATTAGCGAAGGGAAGCCCATGAAAGTCCCGCCGCTTTGCACTGTGGCCGTCAGCGCCAAAGCCCAAGCGCCCAGCCCGCGATTACCCAGGAAATAGCCGCGCAGGAACGATCCGCGACGCATCGCCCGTTCGGCCATAAGGCCCAACCAGCCCGAGGCGCCAATCACCAGAATCAAGCCCAGCAGCGTGCCGTAACCAGGCGAGGGAGTACTCAAGGCGGCAGCCGGACTATCCACGTCGGCGCTCCAGATAGGCGGCAAATCGGTCGCCGCCTGGTGCGGCGCCCGGCAGCGGCTCCTCGTCGGGCTCATCCTCGCCCAGGTCGTCGTCGGTCATGAAACGAAGGGCGAACCAGGCGGTGATCGCCAGACACGCGAGCCACGGGGCCACGATGCCCCAGAAAACCCAGTCGGGAAAACCGTACACGAAGCGCAGGCTTTCGGCGGCTCGGCCATATCCCAACCGGTAGCAAACTCCCACCGTGTAGACCAGCGCCGCGGCCCATACGGTCAGCACCACCACCGCCTCGCGGCGAGCGCTCTTGAGCACGGAATCTTCGGGGGTGGACGCGGACATGGGCGGTAGCAATTCGCTATCCGAAGGCAACAGGATTAACCACTCGGCTACGAACATAGCCGACGCGCCCCCTAGTTGCCACCGTCGGGGGCTAGTTTCGATGGGGCGTCGCCGGCAGAGTTTGCCTCGTCGTGCCAACTGGTTCGGGAACGCACTTTTTTGGTCGAATTTCGCCGGGGACGGTAGGAGCGCGACCGGCCGGGAACTATCATGGCCGGCATGTGCGCCTCGGAAATCGATGCCTCTGAAATCGAACTGGTCGAAGCGTCGGGCGAAGAATCTTCCGGCATGACCGCCAATCTGCGCGAACACGATATTGAAATTCGCGTGCGGTACCAAGAGACCGACGCGATGGGCATTTTGCACCACGCCAACTATCTCACGTATTTCGAGATAGGTCGGACCGAATTGATGCGGGCCGGTGGCGCCTGCTATCGCGACCTGGAGGCCGATGGGCTGTTGATGGTCGTGGTGAAACTGAACGTCCGCTACCGCAGTCCCGCGCGGTACGACGACGTCTTGCGGCTGCGGACGCGCGCCGATCGGATTACCGTGAGCCGGATCGAGCACTCGTATCAGTTGTTCCGCGGCGCCGAGATATTGGCGGAGGCGGAGAGCACGATGGCCTGTGTCGATCGTCAAGGGCGATTGCAGCGCGTGCCCGAGTGGCTGCGCGACCCGGCGTGATGCAGCGGATGGCGGAGCGGACAAGCGCCCGCCGATCACCAGGCACTGGGCTGTGCAACGTTGTGGCCCCCTGCGGCAGGATTTGGCTTGACCCTTAGCGAGCGCCGTCTTAGCCTATAGGGACCTTCGAGCGGGGCAGCCGAAGGTTGACCCGCCAGTGTTTGCTCGCGTCGCACCTGCTGCGCGAGTTGCCCCGCCTGAACGGATCGCCGGCCCCCCTCACCCCGCTGAGGAGCCTTGCATGAGCCGACGAGCTTGGATTGGCCATCACTGTGATCGGCAACTGCGCGCGCCGCGCGGCACGGGGCTGCTTCTTGCGCCGGCCGTCCTTTGGGCGGTCGTTTGCTGCGATGTCTGCACAACGAGTGCGCAGGAGTTGGCGAAGGTCGATGGACCAGCACCCAACTCGTCCGCCGCGAGTCTCCCTGCCGATTCGCCGCTGCGCGACCAAATTGACGCGTTGATCGCGACGGCGCTCAAGATCCCGGCGGCCGCCCCAGCCGGTGATGCTGAGTTTCTGCGGCGCGTCTACCTCGACCTGACCAACATGGTTCCGACGAGCGCTCAGGCTCGCGCGTTTCTGGACGACGACACCGCTGATAAACGACAACGCCTGGTCGATCGCCTGCTCGATTCGCCGGAGTTCGCCCGGCGGATGCAAAATTTTTACGACTTAATGCTGCTGGAACGCCGGCCGGAGAAAAACGTTTCAGCGGCCCAGTGGCGCGAGTACTTGCGCCAGTCGGCCGCCGACAACACGCCGCTCG
>CAYWTU010000837.1:0-2259 GCA_964461275.1 uncultured Pirellulales bacterium
AATCGTGCGGTCGGATCGCCCAACCCATACCGCACCAAGCCGAACCCCAGTGCGCCGGCAAGAATCGCCGCGGCGCTCCAAGCCCTCCAGCGGCGCTGCCGCTGCAAGGGCGCGGTCACGGCCGCCTGCTGTGCATCGTCGACCGCGCGCATCGCCACCAAGGTCAGCGTCGACCGCAGAAAATCGCCATCGGCCTGCTCCGCGCCCAAACTCGCCAACGCGTCGCCGCACTTCTGCAATAGCGCCAGTTCGTTGCGCAAGGCCTTGTCGGTGGCCAGCCGATCTTCCAATTGCCGGCGGGCATCGGCCTCGAGTTCGCCGTCCAAGTACGCCAACAGCGTCTCGCGATCGTCGTCGGTGGGCGGCGGTGAATCGCTTGCGGGCAAGGTCATGGTCGGACGAAGCTCGAGTGTGCGATGCAACCGTGTTGAATGAACGACTTAAAAACAATTTCCGCAGATTCGATCGCCCTCACCCGGCTTCACCTGGGGGAGCGGGGAAAGTGGTGGAAGTTATTTTTCGCTCGTACCACGGGGCGGCTGACCTTGTTGAAAGTATGGCTCCAAAATCTCGCGCAATTGAACCCGGCCCCGGTTGAGCAGCGATTTTAACGCGGACGTGGAAATGTTCATGGCGGCGGCGATATCGGCGTAGCCCAAGTTCTCAAACTGATGCAACAGGATGGCCATCCGCTGCCGCTCGTTGAGCGAACCCAGTGCCGCCCTGACCACCTCGCGGAGTTCTGTCTTGTCGAGCTGGCGGGCGGGCATGAGACCACTGGCGGCGGCGGCGAGTTGTTCCAAGGGGTGCGCCCCCAGCGGTCCGCTGGCGCTGCCCGCTAGCTGAACCTCCGCCCGGCGCGACTTGCCGCGCTTCGCGTTCAACGCCACGTGGTTGGCAATGGTATACAGCCAGGTGACGAACTTGGCCTGCGGCTGGTAGCTCTGGCGGGCTCGATACACGCGCAAAAAAACTTCCTGGGCCAGGTCCTCGGCCTGATCGGCGTCGTCGACTAGGTGCGTCAATACGGTCACCAGGCGGTGCTGGTAACGGGCCACAAGGTGTTCAAACGCCCCTGCGTCGCCATCGCGCACCGCCAACATCAACCGCGCATCCGGGTCAATGGTGATCGCTTCTCGTGCGCTGGAAAGTCCGGAAGACACGGGGCACTCGATTGCTTGGGGATATGACGCCACCGCCAGGACCGTCGCCGGTCCGGCAGCCCTTCAATTTAACGGGGGGCAAGGCGGCGTCCTATTGCCGCTGCTGTTCGCGGCCGCCCAGCATCCGATCGAGGATGCCGTTGACGAATTGGGGCGAATGCTGGGCGCCAAACCGCTTGGCTATTTCCACTGCTTCGTTGATCGCCACCCGGCCCGGCGTCTCGGTGTACAAGATCTCGTAGGCCCCCATGCGCAAGAGGTTGCGGTCGGTCACGGCCATCCGTTGGACGCTCCAGTGTTCGGCGATCTTGGCCAGTGAGTCGTCCAATTCGGCCCGATTGCGACGGACCCCGGAAACCAAGCCCCGGGCGAACTCGATCAGCTCCCGATCGTTCAGCCGGGCGCGCAAGAACTCGTCCCCGATCTTGGGACTGGCGCCGGGGTTCAGGTCGTCTTGAAACAGCACCTGCAAGGCGACTTCACGGGCTCGGCTGCGGCGTGCCATGGCGGGGTGAGGATAAGAGACATCCGGACGAACGAGGCGGGGTGAAGTCGGCAGAAATCGTGGGGCGCTACCGCGGCAGGGCCTGCAGTAGGTTGGCCATTTCCAGCGCGGCCAGGGCACAGTCGGCCCCTTTGTTTCCTACGTTGCCTCCAGCGCGGTGGATCGCCTGCTCAACCGTATCGCACGTCAGCACTCCGAACAAGGCCGGAACGCCGGTGGTGCGCCCGATCTCGGTCAAACTGACGCTCACCGCGCGGTTGATGTGCTGGTCGTGGCTCGTTTCGCCGCGAATCACGGCCCCCAGGCAAATCACCGCGGCATATTTCCCGCAACCCGCCAAGCGGGCCGCGACGGTCGGAATTTCGAACGCGCCGGGCGTCCAAGCCACGCTGATCCGCTCGTCGGCCACGCCATGGGCACGCAACGTCTCGACGGCCCCATGAAGCAGCCTCGTCGTGATCGATTCGTTGAACCGCGCAACCACGATGGCGAACGAGGTGTCACCGGCCGTCAGGTTGCCTCGATAGGTTTGCGGCGGCACCGGCCTAACCCTTCATGCTCATCAGAAACTCGGCGTTGGTCTTGGTCTTT
>CAYWTU010000838.1:0-2257 GCA_964461275.1 uncultured Pirellulales bacterium
CGCAGAAAGCTTGCCGCTCGCGTGCATCTTGGACGAGCGCCGCTTCGTAATGCCGTTTCAGCTCCTCGTCGTTGGCCAACGCTTGCGCCAGCGCCGCCATGCGCGGATCAATGCGCAGACCTGCGTCGCCGGGATCGTCGGCGCCCGACCGGCAAGCGTCAATGGCTTCTTGAACGTGGCGAGGAAGTTTCATACCGGCAGGGCGACTCATCCGTGAGGCGTACTATCGACCGCGGACAGTGGCGTCCGCTGACAATGGCGGCGTGGCAAGCAGCCGCGGCCGAGGGACGGCCGGGGCGGAATTTTTGGCGGCGCACATCCGAGTGCGCAGGTGTTGTTTGGCACGCGACAGGCGGCTCATCACAGTGCCGGGAGGAATGTCCAGTCGTCGAGCAATCTCGGCATAGGAATACTGCTCAAAGTAGAACATCACCAGCACCAGTTTGAACTCCACAGGCAATTCGTCCAAGGCCAATTGCAGGCGCTCGGCGTCAATCTCGATTTCTCCCACCTGGACGAACGCCTCTTCGTCAACCGCGGCGGGCACTACGGCCATCTCTTCGTGATTCAATTCCAGGTCGCTGGCGGCAACCGGTCGGTTGCGGCGTTGCGATTTCAGGTACGCCGTCCGCAAAATCGTAAACAGCCACGCCCGAGGGTGCTCGACGGCGGTCCCCTGGGCCAGTGCCGCCTGTGCCGTCAGGTAGGTCTGTTGCACGAGGTCTTCCGCATCCGCCGGGCGGCCGCACAACCGGTAGGCATAGCGGTATAACTCGGCGTGGTGCTCGGCCACCAGCGAAGCCAGACACTGCGGCCCCGAAACGGATTCGGCCGGGGCCGGACGGGCAGCGGGTGATGGATCAGACCGGTGCATTAGGTAGAGCCTGCCAACCGGGAGATTATTCCCGTACAGGCGATGGTTTTTTTTGAGCGCAACGCTTTGGAGGAGTGCTTACGGGCTGGCCCGCGCATTTTCCCACTTGTCGGACGACTTTGCCACCCAGGAGGAGTACGCGGGGGCGGAAAAAATATTGGGAAAATTCCAGCTCAAGCGGAATAACGGCGTTTCCCAGCGGATCAAACGTACTAGCAGAACAGGCGGGAAGGTCCTGCCGTCACCGAATAACCCTCGAACGATCGAAGGAAAGAAGCCATGAAGAAGCTGTTTGCCTTGGCGCTGTTGCTGGGCGTGTTTGCGGTTGGTTGTGCGAAGCAAGAAGGCGGCACGGCCCCCGCTCCGGACGCCGGTGCAGCCCCTCCGGCCGCCGACGCCGCCCCCGCTGGTGACCCGGCGCCCCCCGCTCAGCAGTAGTTTCTGTTGGGACCGATCCGCACAGGCGGCCCGAGAGGTTGCGGGGTGTGTGGCCCCCGCCGCCTGATTCGGCGCCCCTGCCGCGGCAATGATTTCGATCGAGAAGGAGCCCGTTCCACTAGGGACGCGGCTCCTTCTTTCTTTGCCGTCTGACCGAAGTTCGCGAGCGACAGACTGGGTGCAACCGAACGCCGCCAGTACGGTTTCGCGTTGCACCCTGCGTTCACGCTATATGCTCACAATGCTCACACTTTTTTCCATAAGTCAATCGGCCGAGGGGCGTCCGTGGCAAGTGGCAGGCTGATTTTCTTGCCCTGCCCCGCCGAGGCGTAGGCCGCCATGATGATCTCCAGCACGGCTCGGCCATCTTCACCTGTGACCAGCGGCTGTCGATCGAACCGCACGCAATCGACGAAGTGCTGCATCTCCTGCGGAAACCCGTAGTTCCACGCCTCTTCGAAAATGGTGAAGCTCCAACCCACGGTCGAGCCCGCCTTTTCCACGGCGTAACCATAGCCTTCCTTGCTATACGTGTGGATCGATCCGCCGCGCAACAGGTCGGCAAATGCCGCGCCGCCGCTGCCGTAGACTTCGGCTCGGTCGTCCATGCCGCCCAACTTAGCCCAGCTCTCCTCAGCCACACCAGTACAGCCGTTGTCGAACTCGACGATGACAATCGCCTCGTCGTCCCCTTGAGTCTTGTGGGCATGCACGCTGGTGGTCATGTGGGCATAGACGCTGGTCGCCCGTGGTCGGTTCTTGCACTCAGGTCCGGAGAGTATCCAGCGAAAAAACTCGATGGCGTGGCAACCCATGTCCAGCGTCACACCGCCGCCGCTGCGCGACACGTCCCAAAACCAAGAGGCGTGCGGGCCGTCGTGTTTCTCCATCTGCTTGACGAGGTGCGGTTTGCCCAGTGCGCCTTCGTCGATGAGCTGCTTGGCC
>CAYWTU010000839.1:0-2256 GCA_964461275.1 uncultured Pirellulales bacterium
GGATGAACCGCATTCAAGGATCGCACGATTTCTTCACCGAGCAGACGAAATTCTTGTCCGATGACTTACGGCGACGCGAGGAAGAGCTACGCGACCTGAAGAATCAGATCAGCATTGGATCGATGGACTTGCAACGGGAGCTGCTGTTGCGACGTCTGGGCGACACAGAGGTCGCGCTGCGCGAGACGGAGGCGCAGATTTCATCGTCCGAGGCCCACGTGACGTCGATTCGGGAACAGCTGAGCGACTTGCCATCGATGCTCATCAAGGAAGAAACGACGGGGCACGCCAACGCCGCCGCCGACGAGATGCGGAATCAATTGTACGCTTTGCAGCTCAAGGAAGCCGAACTGTTGACCACCTATCAAGAAGACTACTACCTGGTGCAGAACATTCGCCGGCAAATCGCCGAAGCCAAGGCGATCCTGGAGCAAGAGAGCGACCCCCGCACGCAGACCACCCGGGCGACCAACCGGCTGCACGAAGAGTTGCAGTTGTCGCTGCTCACCGCCCAGACCGAATTGTCGCGGCAACGGGCCATGGCCGGGGCGCTGTCCGATCAGTTGGTCGCCGGCCGCAAGGAGCTGGAGCAACTCAACGGCAACGCGGTGCGACTAACCGAAATGCAGCGCGAGTTGGAATTGGCTGATGCAAAGTACCGCAAGTATGCCGACAACCTGGAGCAGGCCCGCATCGATCAGGCTCTGGAAACCAACCGCATCTCGAACATCAACGTGGTCCAATCGCCGTCGCTGGCGCTGAAGCCGGTCAAACCTGAGAAGCTGATGAACATGGCGCTGGCGCTGGTCATTGGCACGTTGGGGGCGCTTGTCTTGGCCCTAACCGCCGAACAGTTGGACACGACTATCGGTACGCCGGAAGCCGCGGAAGAGGCGGCCGGAGCGCCTGCGCTGGCCGAAGTTCCTCACTCGCGCGAGTTGATCCGAACTTTGGTGGCTCGAGGAAAACAGCATGTCTGAAAAATCCTCGCGTCACGACCCAGGCGCTACGGGCTCCGCCGACCAATCGGTGCCCGCGCCTCACGACGCCGGAGTAAAGAAACCGCATCGGCAACTGCCGCACCGGCCCGAGAGGCTGACAGGGCGCAACCATGTCGGCGACGCTGTATGCCAACACTTTCAAGGTCTCGTGGAGCAACTTGGCGCCGAACTGGCCTCGGGCGGTCATGCCACGTTGACGGTGGGCCTGACCAGCTCGCAGCGGAGAGAAGGGGTCAGCAGCATGGCGGCAGGGTTGGCGGTGACGGCGGCGCTGCGCGGCCTATGCCCGGTGCTGGTGATCGACGCCAACCTGACGCGCCCGGCAATGGACCAAATTTTTCAGACCAACCGCTCGCCCGGCCTGGTGGAGTATCTGCTCGAAGGGGCCGAGGCCGACGCCGTACGGCACGCCTCCGCGGTTCGCGGGCTGAGTGTGGTCGGCGTGGGCGCCCTGCCCGGCGATCCGACGCCGGTCTGGGAGGCGCTGCGGCGGGTGGAATGGCTCCGCGAATTAGGCGATGGCTACTGTCTGGTGATCGTCGACCTGCCAGCCTTGAGCGCCGACGGGTTGTCCGCCAGCTTGGCATCGCAGTTAGACGGCACGCTGCTGGTCGTCGAGGGAGAGCGTTCGCAGCGGGCCGGGGCCGAAGCCGCCAGTCGATTGCTCGCCGCGGCCAACGCTCAGCTACGGGGCGTGGTATTCAACAAGTATCGCCGCCGTGGTCCACGCTGGTTGGAGCGCCGGTCGGCGTTGAGCTAAGTGCGTTGCGTTGCGTTGCGTTGAGTCGTTCCCTAACTACCTTTCCCTAAACATCACCCCTCCGCGTTCCCACCTCGGCATGGATGCACTCCGGTCCGACGCGCCGCCTGCGGCCTGTCGGTTGCGACGCCCCTGGTGGCGATCACGGATGTTGCGTCTCCCACCTGCCACTGCACTCATCACGATCTGCAACGAGAGGTCAAGCACCATGATCCGGTTTTTGAAGCGCGTATTCGGCGGCGCCGCGCACGAGCACGTTCGGGGCGTGCATCCGTACAAGACAATGCAACTGCGATTGGACATCGAGCGGTCGCGGGCGGTCCGCGCCAATCGCAATTTATCCCTCTTGGTCCTCGAATACGAACAACCGCTGGACCCAGACGGTACGCACATGGCGCAGCTTGCCGACCGCATTTTGCAGCGATTGCGGATGACCGATGGATTGGGATGGCTGGAACAAGGCCAGTTGGGCGTGATCTTGCCGGACACCACCAA
>CAYWTU010000840.1:0-2244 GCA_964461275.1 uncultured Pirellulales bacterium
GGGCACGCAGACGCCGCCCGACCCGGAAATCGTCAATTCGGAGATCACGGGAAATAACGTCTACAGCGACGTGGCCCGGGACGCCCGCGGCAACTACGTGGTGACGTGGGAGCGGGGCAGCGAGATCTATTTCCGCAAATTCAACTTGGGCGGCACTCCGGCCGGCGATGAAGTGTTGGTGACCGGCGACTCGTCGCTGACGGGCGTGCCGCAGACGGCCCCGCGGATCGCGATGAGCAGTAGCGGAGCGTTCACGATCGTGTGGTCTGGCGGGCAGAATGGCCGCGACGACGACCCGGCGGGCATTTTCGCGCGGCGGTATAGCAGCGCGGGCGCGGCGCAGGGCTCGGTGTTCAAGGTGAACACCTTCATGACCAACACGCAGAGCCTGCCGGACATTGCCATGCGGCCGTCGGGCGAGTTTGTGGTGACTTGGAGCAGCTTGAGCAATCCGGATGACCCGGATGGCGTGTACGCGCAGCGGTTCGACGCCACGGGCAAGGCGGTCGGTGGTGAGTTCCGCGTGAACACGACCACCGCCAATCGGCAGCAGAATTCGTCGATCGCCATCGACAACGACGGCGACTTCGTGGTGACCTGGGACAGCTACAACCAGGACGGCAGTTTCTGGGGAGTGTACGGTCAGCGGTTCAACTCCAGTGCCGGCAAAGTCGGCGGTGAGTTCCGCGTGAACGACTTCACGCAAGGCATTCAGCGTGAATCGCGCGTAGCGATGGACGCCGACGGCGACTTCGTGGTGGTGTTCCAGGGGTATACGCAGAACGCAAATGGCTACGACGTGTACGCGCGGCGCTACGACCGACTGGGCAACGCCCAGGGGAACGCGACGCGGGTGAACAGCTTCACGGTGAATCGCCAGT
Organism: uncultured Pirellulales bacterium; assembly: GCA_964461275.1. Taxonomy (GTDB): domain Bacteria; phylum Planctomycetota; class Planctomycetia; order Pirellulales; family CAYNRE01; genus CAYWTU01. Next base: position 882 of record CAYWTU010000840.1, read on the forward strand.
GGACGGCCGACGTGACGATGAACGCGGCGGGAGACTACGCGATTGTGTGGGCGTCGATGGGCCAGGACACCGAGGGCGAAGGCATCTTCGGCAAAGTGTTTTTCGCCGACGGCACACAGGTGATCGACCTGGTGACGGGGGCCGGCAGCGGCGACGTGCCGATCAACACGGCCGAGACGAATCCCAACAACTACTCGCGAGGGCAACAATTTGCCCCGGCAGTGGCGGCCGATCCCAAGGGGAACCTGGTGGTTACCTGGACGAGCGTGGCCGACGGCATTGTCAACTTGCCGGACAACCTGCCGAACCCGAATGTGTTCCAGCGACGGTTTAGCTTCGACCCCAGCCAGGCGGCGATCAGTTCGTCGTCGACGAGCGGCCAGTTGGTGGTGAATCTGAATTCCAACGGCACGCTAGCCAGCGCGACCTTGAACGGGGCGGCGGTGCCCCTGCGGTCGAGCGTCAACACGCTGAGCTTCGCGGGCGCCGGCGGCAACACGACGGTGACGGTCAACGGCAGTTCGCTGACCGAGTCGACGGTTGTCGCGCCGGGCAATTTGCGGCTGACCAATGGTGAGTTCAGCTTGTTCGTCTCCGGTGCGTCTAAGTTCGTGCTGAGCGGCAACGGCGGCAACGACGAGGCCACCGTGTTGGACGCGGTGGGCAGCAATAGCCTGGCGACCAATGGTGACGCAGTGACGCTCGCCGGCGGCGTGTACCGGGCGCAGACAGCTGGCTTCGAGAACGTACAGGTGATCAGTGGCGCAGGCACAGGCCAGGCCACCTTGCAGGCGGCGGGCAACGGTTCGCAGGCCCAACTGCGGCCTGGGCTCACGCAGTTGACCACCAGCGGGACGACGATCCAGGCGCGGAATTTCGCGCAAGTGACCGTGCAGGCCGGCAGCACGACCGACGTGGCCAAGTTGTACGGTGGAGCGGGGAACGATCGTCTGGCGACCGATCCGACGAGCAGCACGTTGGTGTCGGCCGGCTATACGACCACGGCCAGCGGCTTCCGACAGTTGCAAGCCTTCGGTGGCGGCGGTAGCGACCAAGTGTCATTCGTGGGCGGTAACGGCAACGACGTGGTGACGCTGCGTCCGGGTCTGGCGCAGTTCACGGGCAATGGCTTCTTCACACAAGCCGAAGCATTCAGCCAAGTGCAGGCGCAGGGTGGCGGCGGCAGCGACCAAGCGAATCTGTACGACTCGGCCGGCAACGACACGCTGGTGATGCGGCCTAACTCGGCGCAGCTCTCGGGCCGGGGCTTCTTCCAGATGGTGCAAGGCTTCGGGCAGATTCGGGCCTACGCCTCGACGGGCCAGGACGCGGCTTTGCTGTATACCAGCACGGGCAAGGATCA
>CAYWTU010000841.1:0-2242 GCA_964461275.1 uncultured Pirellulales bacterium
GGCGGACCGTCATCGTTTGAAATAGCGCCCCGTCCTGCGGCACAAAGCCGATCCCGCGCTCGGCCGCCTTAAAATGCGTCACAACGTGCTGGCCCAAGCGAATCTGTCCACCCAGCACCGACCTTAGGCCACAGATCGCCTCTAGGAGGGTGGTCTTGCCGCAGCCGGTGCGACCCATCAACACGGCGTACTGCCCCGTCGGCACCCTCAGGTCGATGTCCGTCAGGCGGAACTTGCCGCTGGCTACGGAGAGCTTCCGGGCCTCGATCATCGCCAGTGCCTCCCCGCGCCGTCGCGGCGGGCCAGCGTGCGCACCACCACCAAAACCACCAGCGCCATCAGGACCATCAGCAGCGAGACCGCCACGGCCGCCTCGATATTTCCGACGCTCAGTTCCAAGAAAACGGTAGTCGGCAGAACCTCGGTTTTGAGTCGCGTGGCGCCGGCGAAGACCAGGATCGGGCCGAATTCGCCCATCGCCCGGGCCCAGGTTAGCGTTGCGGCGGCCAGCAGACCGCTTCGCGCTTCGGGCAGCACCACCCGCCAAAACGCCTGGCTACGCGTGCAGCCCAAAGTCAATGCCACCTGCTCCTTGCGAGGCGTGATTTCGTCGAACGCGGTCCGCATGGTGCGCACGGCAAAGGCGGCCGCGACCATGAACTGCGCCAAAATGACGCCCGCCACCGCATAGGTGACGCCCATCGGGCGGCCGAACAGGGCGCCGGTCGCGCTGCGCGCCGCCGATTCGGCCAGGCGACCCGGCACGGTCTGAAACAATATCAACAGGCTCAGGCCCACCACGAGAGGCGGCAGAACGATGGGAATGTCCAACAACGCGTCGAGCAGCGCCTTGCCCGGAAACCGATATCGCGACAAGAGATAACCGATCGGCGCCGCCACCCACAGCGATAAGATCGTGGTTACGCCCGACGTAAATAAGCTCAGCCGCGCCGCGTAACGAATCTCCTCGGAGCGTAGGGCCGCGGCCAACTGGCCCGGCGACGTAAACAGCGCGTCGGCCAACAACATGGCCACGATCAGGCCGACGTAGAAAGCGCCCAAAAGCGCCAGCCCAACCAGAAACGGCGCGTCTGATCGAACGCGATGCACCGCTGTTTCGGCGATGGCCGACGCGGGTTGGTCCGGCGGCTCGACCGTTGGGCTAAGAGGGTTCACGGCGGCGCCGCCCAGCGAGGAGGGTTATCGAAAACTACGGGCTGGTGCGCGAGGCGTTGTCGGCAATCCAATCAAAACCGCTGTCGACGAACCGCTGTTGCGATTCGTCCGATTGCAGCGCCTTGGTCAGGCGCCCGACCAGTTGCGGAAAGTCCGACTGTCGCCCAACGGCAAACGGCTGCACCGCCAACAACGCCGGCACGGGTACGTCTTGCGCAAGGTCGCTGGCGGCGTCAGCCGGAAGGTCGATTTCAACAGCGGCCAGTGCCTCGCGATGGCCCCAGAAATTGGCTTGATACACGATGGCCGCGTCCAGACCGCCCGCGCGGAGCTGCGCCACGAGCATGTCGGCCGTGGGAACCTGTGATACAACGTTTTTCATCACCGCGTCAAACATTCCCAGGCTCTTCAGCATATCGGCCGACAGCGAGCCCAAGGCGCTCTGTCGCTCGTTGCACACACCAACTTTGAGCCCCGGACGCTGCAAGTCGGCCAGCTTGGCGATCTGGCGTGGATTGTCCTTCGGCACGCAAACTACCATCCGCGTGCGGGAGATGTCGGTCGGCGGCAAGAACAGGTCGCCCACCTGATTCATGAACGAACGATCGCAGGCAAAATAGCCGTCCGACCGGTCCCCCGCCTTCATCTGGCCCAGCAGCACACCGCAGCCATTGTAAACGGTGTTGATCTCCACGTTCTCACGAGCCGCGAATTCGGCGATGGTCTGCTGCACCGCAGCCCGTAGCACGCCGCCGCAATGGATCGTTATTTCCGGCCGCGGGGCCCAGCGGTCGCCGTCGGCCACGTGGTAGCCGCGCGACTGAAACTCTTCGAGCCCGCGGTCGCGGGCCGCGATGTAGCGGGCCAACTGGAGCGCGGCGGTCGGCTGCCGGCTGCACTTGAGCACGCACAACGTGACTTCTTGCGGAGTATTGGCGGGATGGTCCAACGGGACGGCGTCCAGCTCCGGATAGACGGCCACGGTGCTGTCCCAAACGAGCGCTGCGTCGATGGTCCCCAGCTTTAGATCGTTGGCCAGTTCATTGACCGTCGGCTTGAAGACGCC
>CAYWTU010000842.1:0-2239 GCA_964461275.1 uncultured Pirellulales bacterium
GCCCTTTCGTGTTTTCGTGATTCGCCTTTTCTCTTCTCAACTCGGTGCGTCTCGGTGTCTCAGTGCCTCCGTGGTTCACCCATTCCTACTTCAACCGGGGGGCGAACATACACTGGTCGATCACTTTCCCGTCCACATCGTAGACCTTCATTTCGCATTTCTCGTTGTCCAGATCGAAAACACAATAGTGCAGCACGGCCGCGAAAAATTTCGAGTGGGGATTGCCCGCCGCCTGGCGATTGCTCCGGGGACGCAGCGGAGCGCCGGCGCCACCCGTGGTGATCGAGGTAACACCAATGTTGGCCGGTGGCTCGTTGCGTTCATAGTTGTGATCGTGCCCTCCCAAGAGGGCCGTCGCCTTATGTTTCACCAGCAGCGGCATCACATTGATTCGCATCTGCACAATCGGCCCTTCGTCATTGCCATGCTTGCCGGTGGACCAGGCCGGATAGTGGCTGATGAGAAAAATGTATTTCTCCTTCGATGCACCCAGCACCTGGTCGAGCCATTTGTGGTTCTCGGAACCGGGCGCCCACTCCTGCGCCCCTTGGATGCCGATGAACAACACCAGCCCCACCGCCTGCGACCAGTTGGAGTGCAGCTCCTCCTTGGCCGGCGTATAGCACATCTTGAAATAGGCCTGACCGTCGAACTCGTGGTTGCCGGGGGCCGGATAAAACGGCGTCCGGGCGAGCATCGACTTGCCAGGGCCGAAGAATTGTTGGTCCCATTGGCCGTCGTCGCGTCCGTCCGCCACCAAGTCGCCGCTGAAAACCAACAGTTGCGGGGCCGCCTTTTCGATGCCGGCCGCCACCGCCGCCCAGCGGTTCGGATTGCTGCGCGAATCGCCGGCCGCCACGAACCGCATCTTGCCGCCGCCGAAGTCGGGGAGCGTTACCTCGACGGGCTCGGTGGTCTTGCTCGTTCCCATCGACTCGCACGTCATCGTGTAGCTGAGTTTCTTGGTCCCCGGCGGAATCGCCACTTTGAGGCGATGATAAAACCCGCGCGGGCTAACTGCCTCGCTTGCCTTGTCGGTGGCCGGATCGAGCGGTTTGACTTTGGCCGTCACCGTGCCCGCCATGTTCGTGCGGCAGGAGAACGTCACAAAATCTGGCCCGACATGGCCGATCGCCGGTCCCGTCTGAATCACCAGATCGCTGGCCGGCCCCGACTGCAGCCGCAGCGCCTTGAAATCCGGCGGAGCGGCCTGCATCTTGCCGCGGACCACCAATTTCGCGTCCGCTCCTTTGAGTACCTGCTGCGGGTCGAGATCGAACCATTGATAGCGCATGTTCGCCAACAGCCCCTTCGCCGACACGCCGTTGAGCGTGAACTCCGGCTCGACGAGATTGACCACCGGCGCCAACCACAACCCGGCGATTTTTTCCGGCGCGGGCACGGTGAACGAACCCTGGGCCACGACGACTTCCCCGGCCTTGGACGTGGGTGCGTCGAGCGTGAACGTGTTGCCCCCGTCGGCGCTATATTTCCAGACGGCGGCGGCCAGCAGATTCGGCGGCTCGGACTGCTGGGCCCTTCCCGTCGCGGGATGAAGCAGTCCGACTCCCCACACGAAACTGAGCGTGGCCAGACCAAGCGCGCGAACTGATGTCAGAGGGGAGTTCATCGGAAGAAATCCTCGTCTAGCAGGGGAAAGGCGGGGAGCGAACCCTCAGGTGGGAATCGGCACTCGGTGGGGGAGACACGCCTGTCTACCGAGCGGCTTGGGCTAGGCTCTTAGTATGCGTTGGCCCCCAAGCCGGGTCAATGTCCGACCCTCATCGTAGGTTGGCGTGGAGGGACCGCGACCCAGGGGAGGACTTGGTTCGCGTTGCGTACGCCGAAGGCGTTAAAATCTCCCAGCCCATGGATAAGCTGACGTGAGTGCAACGAACGTCGGCGCCACCCTGGGAAACAGACCCGAAACACCCGTCTCATCCTTTTGCGTCGGGCGGCGGCAAAGCCGCCGCCCGACGCAAAAGGGGAGGAGAAAAATATAATGGTGATTCGCACCCAAGGTGGCGGCCAAGTTCGCTTAGGCTCACCTGTCCTTACCCTTGGGCTAGGAGATGTAATGCCTTCGGCATAAAGAATTCAGGCATCGTAACGTCCGCATTCCACCTTTCTTCACGCCGCCTCTTCGAACTGTAGATCGGCGCAACAAAAAGCCGACGCGGACTTTTTTTCAAAGCCCGCTACGGCCCAGCCAATGTTATCCCGCAGTCGCCGCGGCGAC
>CAYWTU010000843.1:0-2230 GCA_964461275.1 uncultured Pirellulales bacterium
CGGCGGTGTCGGGAATGTTGATCGGCGTGGCGCCGGGGTGGATGGCCGCCTCGGTCACGCGGCACAAAAAATCGACCTCGGTCCGCGAGGCGTCTTCCGGCGAAAACTCGATGTCGTCGCAGTAGCCCCGGGCCCGTTTCACGCCACTCACCGCGCGGGCGATGATTTCGTCCTTGTCCATCTTGAGTTTGAACTCGCGATGGATGGCGCTGGTGGCCAAGAAGACGTGAATCCGCGCCTGCTCGGCATGCTGCAATGCCTCCCAGGCCCGGTCGATGTCGGCGTCGTTCGAACGCGCCAGGCCGCAGATGGTGGCCCCGCGGACACTCTGGGCCACTTGCCGGACGGCCTCGAAGTCGCCCGGGCTGGCAATGGGAAAACCAGCCTCGATGATGTCGACCTTCAAGTCGACCAATGCTTGGGCAATTTCCAGTTTCTCGGGAATGTTCATGCTGGCGCCGGGCGATTGTTCGCCGTCGCGCAGCGTAGTGTCGAAGATCTTGATGGTACGGTTGGAGTTCATGGACGATGAATTACCTTGAGCGGGGGCCTGCCTCCGGCCGTGGGCTGCCTTGATCTGGGTTCACCCGGTGGGCGGTGTCCAGCGGCAGCGACGCCAGACGCGCCGTCGCATTAGAGGAGTCTGGAAGGGGCAAACGCGAACCGATATACGCCGACCGGGGAACCGTAGCCAAGGTTCTCAGGTCGGCTGTCGTAGCACCAGAAGCGCCCTCAACAGGCCGCCCCCGGCGGTCCCAGACTCGCAGGCGGAAGACATCTCAGCGGTTCCCTTTCCAAGCGTTCATGCTACGGGCGATGGAACCCTGGGGGCAAGTAGGCCGCCGACAAGAAAATGAGCCTATAGCGGCCGCTCCTGGGCGGCCAACGTGAAGGACGCCCGCCGACAACAAAGGGTTCACGGCTCCCAGGGAAGCCGCCAAACCCGTGCGCTAAAAACCATCGACGCCAAAAACCATCAGCGCAAAAAAAGGGCGGCTCAACACTGCGGAGGTGGTATGCCGCGCGGCTTACCTCCAGCAGTGAAGGCCGTCTCAATACTAAAAACCTAGCCGGATCGGATAGGTGGGTCAAGTTCAATCGATTAGGAAAGCTTCTCCTAGCATGATAGCAAACCGGCCAAGCCGGTCAAGTCGCAAATCAGTCATCGTCGACCACCAGTTGATCGCTTGACCGATCTCGATGGGCCTGGAATATCCAGAACAATCGATACTAACTCTTTTTCATAGATGCAGTTGCGTCATTCAAGAAAGCGATGATGAAAGGCCCTTCAAACCGTGCATCCGATTGACCTTGGCTGCGGTTATTCGTCGAAGCTACCATTGATGAGCATCGGACAAATGAAGTTTTTGTGAATCAGTGCAAGCAGGGCAATTGGCGATGGAAGAGGTCCGCCGCGGAACGCAACTCGACGTGGTCAGCCAGCCTGCCGAAACCGAACCAGAGTCCCACGGCGGCCCTGACCGGCGGTACATCGGCGTCAAGTTCAACTGTTGCGACACATACAGCCGGGTCTACGTCAATCGCCAACAAACGGCCTACGTGGGCCATTGCCCGCGCTGCGCCAAGCCGGTCCAGGTTCGCATCGGCCCCGGCGGTACGCGATCGCGGTTTTTTGTGGCCGACTAACGGAGCGGATGCGGAAAAACTAGGCGAATTCTCGTCTTCCGTGCCCGTCGGACGGTCGATACGATGCCGCCCCTTCCCGCGGAGCCGGTCGCGCTCCCGGGCTGGTTGGCGCACCGAACGGTTCGCCGCCGGCCGTCCTGCTTCGCTTGCCTGACGCACTTCTTTGAACCGCACCGTTTGCGCATCGATGGAACCCTCGTCTGGCAACGACGGTCCGTCCACAAACCAGTTGCCCCAGGCCGCGCCAATCCAATCGGCCAACCGGCCAAGCGCCGCCGTCGAACCGCAATGCGACCGGGCACGCGATTGGTTGCGCCGCGACCTGAAGGTCAGCGTCGGCGACGCCATTGGTTTTAGCCTGATGGTTGGCGCCGGCGAAACGTACTTTGCCGCGTTTGCGCTGGCCGTCGGCTTGGGTGAGGTGGCGGCCGGCCTGGTGACGACGGTCCCCCTGCTGCTGGGGGCGGTTCTGCAATGGTCCACACCCTGGGCCATCGCCAAGTTAGGAACGCATCGCCGTTGGGTAGTGCTGTGCGCGGGGCTGCAGGCGGCGGCGTTTGTGCCGCTGATGATGGCCGCCATA
>CAYWTU010000844.1:0-2230 GCA_964461275.1 uncultured Pirellulales bacterium
GTTTGCCTCGCCCGCCGTTCACGGCGCGGACGCGACGTTTTTCGATTCGGACGGCATCCGGATTCGCTACATCGACCAGGGACAAGGCGAGCCGGTCGTCTTGATCCACGGATTCACCGCCGACATCTCACTTCAGTGGGCCAGCCCGGGTGTCATTCGGGCGCTGAAGGATGACTATCGCGTCATCGCTTTGGACAACCGCGGGCACGGTCGAAGCGACAAGCCGCACGAGCCAGAGAAGTATGGCCTGGAAATGGTCCGTGACGTCATCCGGCTGATGGACTATCTGGACGTTCCCCGGGCGCACGTGGTGGGATACTCCATGGGCGGTTTCATCACCTGCAAAATGCTAACGCTCTATCCCGAGCGGATCATTTCCGCGACTTTGGGTGGCGCGGGTTGGCCACGCGACGGCGAACCGCGCGAGGCGATGTTGGCGGAATTGGCCGAATCGCTCGAAGCGGGCCAAGGCATCGGGCCGTTGATCAAGGGGCTCACGCCGCCGGGCAAGCCGGCTCCCAGCGACGAACAGCTCAGGAGCATGAACCAACTGGTGATGATGCTCAACGACTCGAAGGCGCTGGCGGCGGCCATTCGAGGGCGCAAGCAGCTCACGGTAACCGAGGCCGAGTTGCGAAAGAATCGGCTGCCGGTTTTGGCGTTGATCGGAGATCAAGACCCGCTCAAAACCGGCGTGGACGAGCTGGTGGGCGTCTTGCCGGAGTTGGAAGTGGTGGTCTTGCCCGAGGCCGATCACATGAACGCCTTCGGCAAAGCGGAGTTCAAGGCCCATCTGCGTAGGTTTTTGGATTCGCATCGCCTGACGCCCAACCCCGTGGCCTCCGAGGCCGATGCAGCGGCGGGCGCAGGAAAGTGATCGCCGGCTAATTCCCGCCGGCGCCCTTTGGGTTGCCGCCCTTTGGGTTGCCGCCCTTTGGGTTGCCGCCCTTTGGGTTGCCTTCGTCGCCGGCGGCGAACTGCCGCTCGTCGCTGCCCAGTGTTGGGTCGGGAACGGCTCGCGTGGTGGGAGGCGGCTGATAGTCGCCTTGAATCTCGGCGTTGGCCCCGCCCGCGGGAATCTCCGCCTCACGGCCCAGCGCCCAATAAATGCCGTTGATCACCAGACGCCGCATCGACTCCAAAGCGAAGTCGTCCGGGTGCCCGAGTGTGGTGAAGAACCGCCGCTTGCCGCCGTCGGTCTTGGTCCACGCCACCGGGTTGGGAGTGCCAAACGTTTCGTTCTTCTGCTTCACACCTTTGACCGCGGCGCCCACCAAAAGCGGCGTGCAGTCGCCGTGCAACGGCACGACTTGATAGAGCCAACTACGGCAATGGAACGCCGGGTCGACGCCCCGCACGATCGGATGGCCATCGACCGCCACGTACACATTCGTGCTCGAATCGTGGCCGTGATGCGTGATCCAGCGCTGACCGAACACGTCGCGGCCGAACCCATCGTTCCACCTCGTGTTCGGCCCATCGGAATACCGGAAGGCGTGGGTGGTAGTCCGCAGGCCGACCATCGGTTTGCCGCTGTCTGCATAGGCCAGGATGCGTTCTAGTTGCCCGTCGGGCAACTGCCGAAAGCGAACGTACAGCACGGCCAAGTCAGCCGATTCCAACGCCTCCAGACCGGCGATGTTTTTCAGGTGCTTGGGCTCGGGCTTGCCGGACTCGTCGTTGACGGCGTAACAGACCGTGCACCGCATTCCGTGTTTGGCCTCCAGGATGCGGGCCATCAGGGGCATCGTGATCTCGCTGCGGTATTCGCAGTCTCCCGTTACGAACACGACGTGCGGCTCAGCGGCCGTGGCGCTGGCCAAATAGGTTAAACAGCCCAGGAAGAGTCCCAGGAGAATTGTACTGCGGGACGACGGCATGGCGGCGCCTTTAACGAAAATGGGAGGTTGCAATGCCTTGCGGAGAGCGTTGGGCCACATGATAAACGGCGGCGACAGCGCCCGCCAGCGGCCGGAAAAACGCCTGGACCGATCCCGGCGACGGGTGCCGTTTTGACGAGTACAATGCTCCGACAACCGGGCCCCCTCGAAACCTCACGGACTACACCTATGTCGCCTTGCCGTCTTATCCTTCGTACGCTGCTGGTGGTATGCCTTTCGCTGCGTTGCTGCCTGGCCGACCAACCGCGGCATGAAGCGGAGTTTGTTTTTCCGCCGCGCAACGACCACAACCACGCGCCGGGCATCGTCGAGTGTCCCAACGGCGATTT
>CAYWTU010000845.1:0-2225 GCA_964461275.1 uncultured Pirellulales bacterium
GCACGGGTGAATTTCGCCGTGCTGGGCAAGAAGGAACGCTGCACCGGCGATCCCGCCCGACGGCTGGGAGACGAATTCACGTTCCTGGAGGCGGCGACGGCCAACGTCGAAACGCTGTCGCAAGTTAAGTTCCGCCGCATCGTCACCTCCTGCGCCCACTGTTTCAACACGCTCAAGAACGAATACCCGGACTTCGGCGGCAAGTACGAAGTATTGCATCACTCGCAGTACCTGGGCGAGTTGCTCGACGCTGGCGCCGTGCGCGTCGTCGAGCAGGACGGCACGACGGCCGCCCGCACAGTGCTGCACGACCCCTGCTATTTGTCGCGCCACAACCAATCGCCGCAGGCGCCCCGGTCGGTTCTGAGCTATGTGACGGGCGAGGGGCTGCCGATCGTCGAGGCCGAGCAGAGTGGCACCAAGACCTTCTGCTGCGGCGCGGGGGGCGGCCGCATGTGGATGGAGGAAGACATCGATAAACGGGTGAATCTGGCCCGTTGGGAACAACTGAAGGCTACCGGCGCCAAAACCGTGGCCACCGCCTGCCCGTTCTGCACGATCATGCTGGACGACGCTTCCAAGGCGGACGAGGCGTCGGGCGTCGTGGTCAAGGACATCGCCGAGCTGGTGGCAGAGCAAATGGTGGAAACGTAAGCCCGGAGAGCGAGCGATGCCCAAGTTTTCCGTCGTCCTGCCGGCCGCCGGCCGCAGTACGCGCTTCAGAAACAAGAGCTACAAAAAGCCGTTCGCGCCGCTGGACAATCGCGCCGTCTGGCTGCACTCGGCCGAGAAGTTTCTACAACGCGACGACGTCAAGCAGTTGATCGTGGTGATCGCGCCGGAGGACCGCGAACAGTTCGATTTCAAGTTCGCCGCCAATGTGACTATCCTGGGAATCAAGGTAGTAGCCGGCGGACACGAACGAGTCGACTCGATCACGCGGGCCCTGGCGCATGTGGCCCCAGACTGTGATTACGTCTGCGTGCACGACGCCGCCCGCCCTTGCCTGGCCGACGAATGGATTACCCGGGTGTTTGATGCCGCGGCGGCCCACGGGGCCGCCATGCTGGCGGTACCCATCAGCGGGACCATCAAGCGTGTGGGAACCGATCAAATGATCAAGGAAACCGTGCCACGCGAAGGGCTCTGGGAAGCGCAGACGCCCCAAGTGTTTCGCCGCGAGTTGCTGCTGGAAGCCTATGCCAAGCGAGGCGATTTTGCTGCCACGGACGATGCGCAATTGGTCGAGCGCCTGGGAGTGCCGGTCAAGGTCGTCCAAGGTTCGCCCCTGAATATCAAAATCACGAGCTTCGAAGACCTGCGGCTGGCGGAATTGGCGCTGAAGGTGCTGCCGCGGCCCAAGCTGGGGTATGTTAACCCGTTTGCCGACGACGAGATGTGGCGCTAGTGGCTTATCGTCGTCCCCCGGCTTGTAAGACGATCGCCGTCGGACTCTGCCGCGGTCGTGACACGGAAGCGATCCAGGGTTTCCTTCCGAGTTTTTCCCTTGGTCACGGATTGAGAAGCTAATGACGTCGACCGATGACACCGTCCCCCCGCAAGACATTGTGGCCGAACTGCGCTGGCGGGGCCTGATTCACCAAAGCACCGATGATGCCGGCCTCGCCGCCTGGCTACGGGAAAAGCCCCGCACAGTGTATGCCGGCTTCGATCCGACCGCCGACAGCCTGCACGTCGGCCACCTGATGGCCGTCATGATTTTGCGGCGGTTTCAGCAGGCGGGGCACCGCCCCATCGCCCTGGTGGGCGGGGCGACCGGCATGATCGGCGATCCCAGCGGTAAGAGCGAGGAACGCAACCTACTGTCGGTTGAGACGCTCGCGGCCAACGTGGCAGCGCTCGAGCGGCAAATGCGCCGGTTTCTGGATTTTGACCGAACTGCCGACCCCGCCCTGTTGGTGAACAACCACGACTGGATGGCCGACTACAGCTATTTACGGTTTCTGCGCGACGTGGGGAAGCATTTCCCAGTCAACGTGATGCTGGCCAAGGATTCAGTGAAGAGCCGCCTGCAACGCGACGACGCGGGTATGAGCTACACCGAGTTCAGCTATATGCTGCTGCAAGCATACGACGTCGTCGTGCTCAACAGGCAGCACGGCTGCGAGCTGCAGGTGGGCGGCAGCGACCAGTGGGGCAACATCACCGCCGGCATCGACCTGGCACGGCGGATGCACAGCGTGCAACTGTTCGGCATGACCTGT
>CAYWTU010000846.1:0-2223 GCA_964461275.1 uncultured Pirellulales bacterium
GTCAAGCCGCCGAACAGCTCGTCAGCGATTCGCGTGACACGGCCGTGAAACTGCTGACCGAAGAACACGCGCGCCGGAATCCGGCTGCCGAAAAAAAAGCCGAAGGTGAGCGCGATGGCGCCCGGGAAAGCGGTCGCGAGAGCGTGCGTGACGACGATGGCTTGCCCGCTCGCGCTGTCGAATCCCCTGAGGCGGCCCGCATTGCAGCAAGCACCGAGAAGGCGCCTGCACCGCGTCGCAAGCGCACGACCGGCGCCAGGGTCAGTGCTCAGGTCAGTGGCCAGCCCCGTCGCAAGCCGGCAAACCGCTCGTAGCTGCCCAGCGCCGCCAGCGCGTCGGCGGCATTGCTCATCTCATCGAAAGCAGGGATCTGCTGCGCCACCGCGGTCACCTGGTCCGGTCACATTGCCGAACTGGTGCAATGTCGTTGCCAGCATTGTCATCGTCCCGGCGAACTGGCGCCGTTTTCATTGCTGACCTACGAGGACGCCGCCGCCTGGCACGAAATGATCGGCGAAGTGGTGCGGCAGCGGCGGATGCCGCCCTGGCACGCCGACCCGGCCATCGGCCATTTCAGCAATGACGCGCGGTTGACCGACGCCGAGCGCGAGGCGCTCCTGACGTGGGTCGAAAAGGGCGCGCCGCGCGGAGACGCCCGCCACGAACCTGCGCCGCGCTCGTTCACCCTGGGTTGGAAAATCGGCGAGCCCGATCAGGTCGTCTATATGAGCGGCGAGCCGTTCCAGGTGCCGGCCGACGGCCCGGTGGCGTACCAATGGCTGCGCGTCGACCCCGGATTCACCGAAGACAAATGGGTTCGCGCCGCCGAGGCTCGGCCGGGTTGCGCCGCGGTGGTGCACCACGTTACGGTCTATCACGAACCGGCGGGCGTAGTGGGCGACTTGCGGCTCAACGACCGGATCAATCTGCTGGGCGGCTACAATCCCGGCGGCGATCCGTGGACGCTGCCTTTGGGCGCGGCGATGCGGATTCCGGCCGGCTCGCAAATTGTGTTCGAAATGCACTACACGCCCAACGGCATGCCGCAGCGCGATCGCAGCTACATCGGCCTGGTTTTCGCTCGCCCCCAAGACGTGACCGATGAAGTGGTCTGCGTGATGCCGGCCGACACCGCATTGGCGATTCCGCCAGGCGCCGACAACCATCCGGCAATGGCCGAGTACACGTTTCCCGTGGACGTGGACCTGCTGCTCATGCGGCCGCACATGCACCTTCGCGGCAGGTCGTTTCAATACAACGCGGTGCTGCCCGACGGTCGGTGGGAGCGGCTCTTGAACGTCCCCCAATACGATTTCAATTGGCAGCACAGCTACGTACTGAATACCCCCCGGCGTTTGCCGGCTGGAACGCGGCTGGTCTGTTCGGCCACGTTCGACAACACGGCCAGCAATCGGTCGAACCCCGATCCCACGGCGACGGTCCGCTGGGGCGATCAGTCTTGGGAAGAAATGATGATCGGCATCGTGATGGTGCGGCCGGTCGATCGACATGCCGCCGCCCAGGCGAATTGGCGCGGCGATTCGCCCGCATCGTGGCGGCGCCCGCTGTCGCTGATGGCCGCCTGCCTGGCCGTTATGGGCGCGCTGGTGCACTTGACGTCGCGCTGGATCGCGAACCCGTCGCGCGGCGGTTGATCGACACCACCATCGCATCGCCACCGCAAGCCCATCGCTCGTCGATCTACGATGCGATCCACGCGCCGGCCGGCCGGACTTCAAACTGCGGTGCGACGAGCGACTTGGGAACCAGCGTGGGCCAATAGGCCAGCACGGGTCGGACGGCGCTGCGGCCGCTGGCGTAGCCCGCCAGTCCCGCGGGGCCGGCGGTGATCAGAGGGGCGAACTCCTTGGCGAATCGCTCGACCGCTTCGCGTCGTGGATCGTGGGCGGTGACGCGGAGCATCACTTCGCGAAGCTCCGTCGGTGGCGGATGCAGCCCCGGCAGCCCCTGGCCAGCGCCCAACAACTCCACGTTCGTCCGGGCTAGTTGGTAGCCCGCTTGTCGCACCTTGGAGAGAATGATTTCACTGCACTCGCGAGCCTTGGCAACACAATCGCGACCGTAGACCAACAATTGGCCGCTGGTGAAATAGCCGTCGTGATACGCCAACGAAACCTTGTAGCTGTCGGGGGCGGGGGCGCCGGTGGCGCCACGCACCGCCACTCGATCTCTGCCGGCGTCGGCCAACTCGACCGTTGTAAA
>CAYWTU010000847.1:0-2223 GCA_964461275.1 uncultured Pirellulales bacterium
GCCAGTGCTTCGACAGATCGCGAGCGGTGAGCCAGAGGGCGAAGTCGATGAACTCCGATCCTGCCGCTGCCTATGCCGCGCAAACCGTGCCCCCGCAGGTGACCCCGCCGGCCGGTTATCCAGCGGCTGGAACGCAGTACGATCCTGCGGCAGCTTATGCCGCGGCGCCCGCGGCCGCACCGCAGGCGAATCCTTACAACACCGATTATTACGCTCAGGCGCCCGCGCCGGCGGCTGTCGATCCTTACGCCGCCGGAGCCTATCCGCAACAGCCTCAGCCTGGTTATGCTTCTCCTCCGGCGTACCCGCAGCAGCCGGCCGCGACTCCTTACGATCCGAACGCGTCGTGGCAGCAACAGCCCGCAAATCCGTATGCTCAGGCGCCGCAAAATGGCTATGCGGCGCCGGCGGCCACGGACCCCCAAGGATACGCCGCGGCTCCGGCCGACCCGAACGCCTATAGTGGACAACCTGCCTATCAAGTGGCCGCCAATCCCTACCCGGCGCCTCAATATCGAAGCGGGGATCCGCAATACGGCGTGAGCAACCCGGGTCCTGTCGCCAGCGCCCCAACGGCGTGGGCCTCCGAGAATCAATCGGCCCCTGGCGCTTATGTGGCGCAGCCCAACACGCAATGGTCGAACCAGCCGGTATCGGGCGTCGATCCGACACAGTACGCTCCGGCGCCAGCCGCGTATCCGCAGCAGCCAGCGGCCGTGGCCCAACCGTATCGACCGGGTGGGACCGGCACGTATGTACCTGCTCCCCGCACGAGCAGCACCGACGCAGTTGAACAGGGCGTAGCACCTGCTGTCTATCAAGCCGCTCCCGCTGCCGCTGCCGCTCCGCCAGCCGTCTACTTGCCGCCCGCCGAAGCCAGTGGCGCGAGCTGGTAGGCGTCGAGGTGCGTGGCCTGGCCTTGGGGCGTTTGCCGTCGTCCCGCGGCGGCGCTAGAATTCAGGGCGACCTTCAGCCGCCCCTGGTTTGCTGCGTGGCTGTCGCACGTTCATTCACTGGGCGTCGTTCTCATGTGCAGCGCCTCGCGACGGCGCGTCTGCAATGGAAGAAGAACTTCTGGCTTGGCTGCGGCGGCGGATACCACCCCATCGCCGTGTGCGACTGGGACCAGGCGATGACGCTGCGCTGATCGATTTGCCGACCGGCGCCGGTTTGTTGGCCACGGTCGATATGCTGATGGACGGCGTCGACTTTGAGTTGGCGAAGATCGACCCGGCCTGCGCCGGCCGCAAGGCGTTAGCGGTGAATCTTAGCGACCTGGCCGCTATGGCGGCGCTGCCGGCCGCGGCGCTGGTGGCGTTGGCATTGCCGCGCGCCGGGGGCCAGGAGCTTGCCCAGCGGCTCTACGACGGATTGCTCCCCTTGGCCGACGAGTTTGACCTGCCGATTGCCGGCGGTGACGTCAACAGTTGGGACGGCCCGCTGGTGATTTCGGTTACGGCATTTGGCTCGCCCACCGAACGCGGACCACTGACACGCGGCGGCGCACGACCTGGCGACGCGATCGCGGTCACGGGGTGGTTGGGCGGCAGCATCCTGGGGCGGCACCTAGATTTCACGCCCCGCGTTCGCGAGGCGATCGAGTTGCACCGGCGTTACGACTTGCACGCCGGCATCGACATCAGCGACGGTTTCGCGCTCGACCTATCGCGGTTGGCGTCGGCCAGTGGAGTGGGCGCCGTGGTGCATGTCGATGCCATTCCCATCTCTGACGCTGCGAGACAGTGTGCGTCGTCCGCCGGTGCTGCAACTCCGCTGGAGCACGCGATGGGCGACGGCGAGGATTTCGAATTGATCCTGGCGGCGCCACGGGAAGCGGCCGAGCAAATGGTGCGCGATCGGCCGATTGCCGTGCCGCTGACGATTGTGGGGCAATTCATCGCCGAGCCCGGTCTCTGGCAGGCAACCGCCGACGGCCGCCGCATGCCTTTGCACCCGCGCGGCTGGCAGCACCGAATTGAGTGAACTTCTTCGGCGAATCTTGGCGCCTCTCGCGCCGACGCCGATCCTGGCCAGTCTGCCCAGCTTAATGTGCTGTCGTTACCATACAAGCGCTGCGGGGCCGTCCGATGTGGATTTCATTGGACCACCGGCCGCCTCTGGGCCGATGCCCCAAAGGAGAGACTTTTCGATCGATCGTTGGGCTCACCGTTCTCTAGACACGCCGAGATGCATGACCGACGACGAACGCTTACCAAACGCACC
>CAYWTU010000848.1:0-2219 GCA_964461275.1 uncultured Pirellulales bacterium
GACCCCGCCCGTACGCGTCACACCACATTCCCAAGAACATGCCAGATACGACGCCAACGGCAGCCGGACGTATTCCGCCACCGCAACCGCCTCAGGTAGCGAAGTGGTTGGAACCTACAATCGCCTTGCCAGCGCCGGAAACTACACCTACTCGTATGACGCTTCAGGAAATCTGTCGCAACGGTCCGGCGACGGAAACACGGTCACCTATACCTGGGACCATCGCAATCGCCTCACGCGCGTCGCGTACGCCGCCGGCAAGGTCGTCGACTACGTCTACGACATGTTTGATCGTCGCATCGTCAAGCGGGTGGACAACCCTGGCGCTGTGGCCGACACCGAAGACCGCTACGTTTACGATGGTCAGCACCTCTTCCTGCAGTTTGACCGCAACAACGCCCTCACCCATCATTACGTTCACGGTCCAGCGGTCGATCAGTTGTTGGCTGACGAGGCCGTCGGCCAGGATTGGCGGTTCCCGTTGGCCGACAACCTCAACTCGGTGCGCGACGTGGTCAATTCTGCCGGAACCAAACTCAATCACGTCTCCTACGATCCGTTCGGCAAGATCGACCCCGCTCAGACGACTCAGGCCGTCGACGAACTCTTTGGCTACAATGGCCGCGAGTACGATCCGGAAACCGGGCTCAACTATTACCGTGGGCGGTACTACGACCCCGCCACGGGCCGTTTTTTGAGCGAAGACCCGCTTGAGTTCGGAGCTGGAGACGCGAATCTTTATCGATACGTCGGGAATAATCCCCTGAATTCGACCGATCCGTCAGGAACAATCCAACTGTTTGGACAGCAGTTCGTGGCACCCTGGAGCGCCAACGCGTCGTGGGGAATTGGCGCCAACTTGTGGAATTACGGAGCGGCTTTGGGAACCGCTGCGTCAGGGACACTTAGTGGTGCGGTTGCGGGCGCCTCAACTGGCGCAACGATCGGAGCCGGTGGCGGCGCAATTGTCGGCGCCTTCGGAGGCGCCGGAGTTGGCGCGGCGCCAGGGGCGGCCGCTGGCGCCACTATTGGCGCCACTGGCGGTGCGATTGGTGGAGCCGTCAGCGGGTTCGTGTCTTCCATCTTTTCTGGCGGAGCAACAGACGCTGCGCGGGACGGGCTAGTGTCGGGACTCGTTTCTGGAGTGTTTTCCGGTGCGGGCGCAGCATTTGGTGTCCTATCAAGAGGTGTCGGAGGCGCTTTGACGCATTTTACAACTCAGGAGAGCGCGGCCGTGATAAATACGACTGGCGTTCTTGGAAAGACCGTTTCGAGTAGCAACTTTGCCACCACCGGATCGGCCATTGGAACAGGAACGGCAAGCACGGTTGCCGTCGCAATTGGAGAGAACGCAGCTAAGAATTTCGCGTCACCAACTGCGATCGGGCCACTTTCCTCGTATGCTAGCGCCGCGGGCTGGCAAATTGGCCCACGTGGCATGATTGATCTCGCATCCGGTACCGTGACTTCGGGCTTTACGTCGATCAATACGACGTGGCTGAAGGCTCAATCGCTTGACATAGCGTTCAACGCTGTAAGTGGCATGGTCAAACCGTTCTACGATTATGTCTACAATCCTTCACCGACACCTCCCCTGCTCGGTACTGGCTCCCTCGGAACAACCTTTACCAGTGGTTTCGGGTACGAACGGTATTCCTATGAGACCAATACCTATGGTACCTCCAGCCTTTTTTCTGGACTGCACGGGCTAACAATTTCGCGGACACGGCTTGGTTCCTCGGATCGTGGCGACAAATGAAATCCCTTAATGGCGTCGTCTTATTGATTCTAATCACCTATCTCGCGCTCGCCACGATCTTGGTCGCATGGACTCAAAGGATATGGCCCTATTTTTTCTTCGGGATGGTATTTTATTTTTCGGTGGTCGGAACGTGGGTGTTTCACGATAGGTGGGAGGAAATCAAGAAGAGACATAACGAACGCAACGCTGTGGGGTGTTTTTCAATTGGCCTTGTCACTTTCACGACGGCTAGTGCCGTGTTGGTATACTATTTCGATGGGCAGTCTGGGGAGGGTTTTGTCGTTGCCTCGTACGTCCTTGGTCTAGTATGTTGGATGTTGATGATGCTTGCAATCATGACCCATATGCCCCATCCCTAATTGAGAGTCGCTATAGGCGATCGAAGGTGTACTTGAAGACTCAAGTCGTGAGTGGTGATCTTCTAGATCAAGACGTCGAGGTGATCGTCAATGCGTGG
>CAYWTU010000849.1:0-2201 GCA_964461275.1 uncultured Pirellulales bacterium
TACGAACGCAGCCGTCCGCTGGACGGCGTGACCTATGTTGTGAGCGGCGGCGGAGCGAAGAATTGTTACCAGGCGGGCCGACCCGATCATCGCACCGCAAAGCTTGTCGAGCGGCGCAATCATTATGGCGTGGCCGAGGTGTATGAAAATCGGCTGTTGGTGCGGACGATCGATCTCGAAGGACAGCCGCTGGACGAGTTCACGTTGATGTTGTCCGCGACGTTGCCAGAATTACCCAGCGGCGCCCCGCAGGTCGCGGGGTTGCGGGCGCTGGTGCGGTGATGTTCGCCCACGTTTACGAAAGTGCGGTATTCCCAGCGCGGCAGAGGGACAGGCCCGGCGCACGATCGCCCCGTCAACGACCTTCCAGGCGGTGAAAGACCGTCAGTTCTGCGGGCGGAATGCCCGGGCGCGAATCGGCGCGGCGCGCGTCAGATATGCCTGTCGTCCGTTCGAATCGCGGATCGCCATGGAACGCGGCCCATTGGCCCTCGTCGAGAGTCGACACCAGGCAGACCTTCGCCCCGCTGCGCTCGAACTGTCCGATTGTCGCCTGCGGATCGTGCCCCAGCCACGGCTGACCCACGAGCAACGCCGCGTACATGCCAACTTCTCTACCACCGGCCAGTGGACCTTGCGGCGGGCATGTTTTCAAATGGCCGGCCAAAACCTGCGCCGCGGCATAGGGCGTCTGAAGGTCGGGCCGGCGCCAGGCGCGGTTGCACTTCTCCACCGCCACCACGGCGAACGACGCCAGCGCCGCGAGGAACACCATTCGATTCGTCCACGCGCGCCGCGGCGTACGGCTGGGAACGATGGACGTCGCCGCGGACAGCGTCCCGCCCAATAGCCAGGCATAGAGCGGATAGAAATAGCGGCTGTTCTCGGCATACACCGGCAGGTACATGGCCGCACAAGCGACGGCCGGCACGACCATCCATTGCCAACGTTGATCGCCGTTTGGGCTGATTCTCGCCCAAGGAACAAGCGCGACCGCCAAGGCCATCAGGCTCAGGTGTAAAACGTCGAACCGCGCGATCCAACGGGCGATGGCCGCCGCGTTTTTGGCACACAAGTTCAGTTGATGTCGTGCTGCGGCGGAGCTCTCCCATGGCGTCCAATAGGGATACGGCAGGTGCGAAGGATCTTCCCAGGCCGTGATCCGGCCAGGCTCGACCTGATGCAGCGACGCGACCACGGGGTGCTCGCCGAATACGCCATGTGGGCCGACGACCGCGTGGGCGATGGCGGCGGTTGTCGAGAACGTAGGGCGTCGGTATTTCAAAGACAACGTCGCCACCCACGGGCCGGCGACCAGCGCCAGTCCGAGCCCGGTCGTCAAGGCGGCCTTGGCCAGCGCCTTTGGACCGGCATCGCGGTTCACCCACCGCACAGCCACAACCGCCAACACCGCAAGCACAGCCAGCGGCAACGCAATGGCCTTGACCAGATACGCGGCGCCAAACCATGCCCCGGTTAGCAGCGGCCAGCGGCCCGGCCGCAACCACGCGGGCGCAAAGAGCATGGCCAGCGACACGTTGAGCACGGCGGACAAAAGCGCGTCGGGACTGATCGAATGGATCGACCACTCGACCGCCATGACGCCCGCTACCAGCCAGGCCGCCAGCAGCCGCCAACCCCGCAGGCCCAAGATCCACATGGGCGCGATACAGGAGGCGGTAAACAGGCTGGCTGAGATCGCCATGGCCGCGCGGCCTGCCGTGGCCGGGTCCGCAATCAGCGCGCGACACGGCGCCATGAGCCAGCAAAACGCCGGCCCCCAGTAACCGCTGACGGCCAAGTTCCAGCGGCCGGCGCGCCAATAATCCGCCAGGCGGACATACGCCACGGCATCGGGATTGAAGACCGTGCCGTGACGCTCGGCCACGACCCATAACGGCACGGCCTGCGCGCTCAGCAGCGCCAGGGCCGGTAGCCAACATGCACGCCAACGCTGATTGGACAGGGCTGCACCTTTGCTGTGGGTTGTATCGGCGCCCATGCTGTACGCGAAGGGCAAGGGGCACGCCAACGGCCCTTTCGCCACGATGAGTTCTACATTACGCCAATAGATCGTGAACGACTCGGCCGTGGATGTCGGTGAGGCGGAAGTCGCGGCCGGCGTAGCGATACGTCAGTCGCTCGTGGTCGAGCCCTAGGCAGTGCAACACCGTGGCTTGAAGGTCGTGGACGTGGACCTG
>CAYWTU010000850.1:0-2197 GCA_964461275.1 uncultured Pirellulales bacterium
CCCTGCACGTCCGCCAGTATTTTTCCAAACAACAGCGGGAACGCCGCGGCAATCCGCAGCGAAGCGACGATCGGAATCAAGGCCAACGCCAGGTACGTGACCCGGCAAGTGACGACGACCCGGCTCAGCGATTCGGTGTCATTGACCGCGGCGTATTGGGCGATGTACTTGGTCCCGGCGCCGCGCAATCCTAGATCTGCCAGGGCGTAGTAATTGGTCATCCCCATGATCACCGCCCACAGCCCGTACAACTCCACGCCCAAAGACCGGATCAAGAACGGCGTCAGAAAAAAGACGATTAGGATCGACGCCATCCGCGCAATCCAATTGAACGCCACGCCGCGAATCGCTAGCTGCTTCGTGTTACGGCCGTGTTTGGCGGACGTCATCTCAGTTCGCTGCCGCCTGCTCCAAGAATCCCGATTTCAATAGTTCCTCGAACGGCGGCGGAGGCGGGCCGACGTCGATCGCCACGCCGGCCTTGGCGGGCTGCGTGTCCAGCCGCAGCTTCTCCAGGTCTTGGGCCACGGCTAGTCGCCGCACTTGCAGCCATTCGATGCCATCTTCAATCCGCAGCCCGATCTTGGAGCGATACAGGGCGCACCGATCGGCCGTGACGTACGCCCCGCCGCGATCGCCGCGGCCGCCCCGCACTCGAAAGCAGATGTCGTTGTCGCGAAACAAACAATCGGTAACGCGGACGTCGACGTTTTCCTTCAGATTCAGGGCCGCCTGGTTGCCGATTTGCCCCTGTCCCCAACCCCAAAAAGCGCAATCGCGAATGGTGATTCGCGCCCGAATGCGGTTGAGCAGATTCTTGGTGTCGAGCGCGTTTTCGCCGGGGCGCTCTCCCCTTTTGAAACCGTACAGGTCACGGTCCAACGGCCCGGTCCAGAAACTGCATTGTTCGATCAGCACATCGTTGAACCCCTTGCGGTCGGGATCGAATTGCGTGCTGTCGCCGGACACCAGGAAAATCTCGCAGTTGCGAATCACCAGCCCCTGGGGCTTGCCGCAGATGCCGTGTGCGTCATCCTGCTTGGCGTAGGTTCCTTTCAGCAAATGGTGGATCTTGCAGGAATCGATCGTCACGTTGCTCCCGCTCACGTACACGCCGTTGTGCCGCCCGAAGCGAATTTCGCAGTTCTTGAGCGTCACGTTGTTGCCGGTGATCTTCACCAAGTTGGCGTTCTGGCCTTGGCCGTCGACGAGCAGGTTCTCGTACACCCCGGGCTGGTCGATGATCAGCCGACTCACGCGCTTGGCGTCGGGTTGGCAGCCGACCGTGCCGCGGATGCCAATGGCCGCTGTTGGCGCCACGGTTGGTTCGGCCGGGGCCGTGGCGTCGGCCTCCGGTTCGCCAGACATTGACGATGCCGGCGCGCGGGACGCCCCTACCGCCACGGCCAAGCATGACCAGCAGGCGGCGACCACCAGGGGCCACAACCGTTTCTTATCTCGGCGACTCATCCATCCGTCGCCGTGGCGTTGCGCACCGCGTCGCTCAGGCGGCCGAAGCGAAACCGTTTCAACAGCACGTCGAGTTTCGACTCCGTTGCCGCCAGGTTGACGTAATGTCGAAACCGACTCTTTCGCGAACCGACGTTCAGCCGCGGCTGGTCCGGGTCCACTTCCCAGGGATGCACATAGAACATCAGCGGCTGGCGGGTTGAGCGGGCCACGTACGACAGGAAGCCGAGTGTGGCGGGCAACGGATACAGTCGAAAGTAGCCTCCGCCCGACACCGGCACGTTGACCCGCGCCACGCGCAACACCGACGCCGGGAACTCCCACAGTGGGCCGTGGTCGGTCGGCAACTGGTGCAAGCATGGGTTCGCGTCGGGAATCCCGTAGCGGTCGTGATACACGGCGAACACGCTCGAATCGTACTCAAAACCTTGTTCGGCCAAGATGTCCAAGGCCCACAGCGATTTCTTGGTGATCGAAAAGCTGGGCGCCCGATAAGCCCGCACCGGCTCGCCTAAAACGTCCTCCAGCGCCGCGCGTGACTGCCGAAGGTCGTCGGCGAATTCCTCGGGCGACAGTTCGTACACCAGCCGGTGCCAGTAGCTGTGTGAACCGATCTCGTGTCCGTCGGCCCGAATTTCCTTGACCAACTGCGGAACCTGGCGGGCCACCCAGCCGAGCACGAAAAACGTGCCGTGGACTTCGTGTCGGGCCATCAGCCGCAAGATTC
>CAYWTU010000851.1:0-2195 GCA_964461275.1 uncultured Pirellulales bacterium
GATCGACTCGGGACAGATTCGTGGCTTGGTGGGCGAAGCCGACGATGTCCACGTTTACCGTGGAATTCCGTTCGCGGCGCCGCCCGTGGGCGACCTCCGCTGGCGTCCGCCGCAGCCGGCGCAGGCTTGGACCGGCGTGCGGGAGTGTTACGCCTTTGGCTCGGCCGCGCCGCAGAAGCTGAGCCCCATGCTGGCCACGTTTCCCGGCATGGCGCTGGGGGCGGCGATGAATGAGGACTGCCTGTACTTGAATGTTTGGACGCCCGCACGACGCACCGGCGAGCCGCTGCCCGTGTTGGTTTGGATTCACGGCGGCGGGTACACCATGGGCGCTGGCTCGCAGCGGCTGTACGACGGCGAAGACCTGGCCCGGCGCGGCGCCGTTGTGGTGTCGATCAATTACCGGCTCGGCGCCCTAGGCTTCCTAGCGCATCCGGAGCTCAGCGCCGAGAGCCCGCAATTGGCCTCGGGCAACTACGGACTATTGGACCAGATTGCCGCCCTTGAATGGGTGCAGCGAAACGCTGCCGCGTTTGGCGGCGACAAAGACCGCGTTACGATCCTTGGCGAATCGGCCGGCGGCGGCAGCGTGTTTTCTCTGCTCGCTTCGCCGCTTGCCAAGGGGCTATTCCATCGCGCCATCGCCCAAAGTGGCCCAACCTTGAACTTCGTACACTTGAAGAAATCGAACTACGGTTTCCCCACGGCCGAGGAGATGGGGGTCGAGTTCGCCAAGTCGTGCGGCATGGCGGAGGGACCCGGCCAAATTGCCGCACTCCGCCAGGCCAGCGCCGAGCAACTCCTCAAGGCCACGCCCGCCATGGAGGAACAGCGCGAATTCAATATGCGCGGCAATCTGCTCAAGATGGCGCCCGTGGTCGACGGTTGGGTGCTGGCTGAGGACGCCATGACGGCGTTCGCCGCCGGCCGCGTTGGCGATGTGCCGTTGTTGGTGGGCGCCAATCGCGACGAGGGGACGATGTTTGCACTGATGGCCAAGATGCCCAAGAACGTCGAGGAGTACACGACCGGCGTTGAGCGCAATTTCGGCGCCGTCGCGCCGCAGATTCTGGCGGCCTATCCAGCCCAGGACGCGGCTCAGGCCCGCAAGGCGGTCACCGATATGGTGGGCGACGTGATCTTTGTGGCCCCGGCGCGCTTCGTGGCCCGCAGCACCGCCGGCGGGGCGCCGTGCTGGTTGTATCACTTTACGCGCCCACCCGCCGGTCCGACCGGGAAGATGATGGGCGCCCATCACGGCGCCGAGATTGCCTACGCCCTGGACAATCTGGAGTTGACCACAGGCGTTTCTGCCGGCGACGAACAGCTGCGCGATACGATGGTCGGCTATTGGCTGCAATTCGCCGCCACCGGCAACCCCAACCGTGACGGTTTGCCCGAATGGCCCGCCTACGACGCCACGACCAACCGTTGCCAGGTGCTGGACGAACGGGTGGAAACGGCGACCGCACTGCGCAAGTCGCGGTTGGACGCTATCGACGCGTTCATGGACGCCTGGCGCAACGAGACCGGCGTCGCGGCGAATTAACCCGCTGCGGCAAACCGGGCAATCTGGCCAAGCCGCCACAGTGGTCGTCGGACCGGCACTTCAGCAAAAACCGTCGTCGGCCGTGCAGCCGCGGCGCTGGCCTGCCGATAACCAGGGCGGCTTGTCCCGCGCGCCGTTCAGGGCGACGCGCTGGCATGCTGTCATCCCTGCGAGGCGGCCATGTCGCTGACGGAAAACCTGCTGATTGTCTGTAAGTATGCCCGCGGCAGCGCGTATGCCGACGAGGCCCAGTTGCTCCAGGCCAGCGCGGCGCAGTTCGGCTATCGGGTGAGGACGATTGAGGCCGCCGACGAAGGCGATTGGTGGCGCAACTGCGCCAACAAGCCGCGCCATTTGCTCGAGGCCGTTCGCGAGCACGACGGGCCGCTATTGTGTTTGGACGCCGACTGCCGGGTGCTCAAGCCGCTCGATGAACTGGTGGCCCTCTTGGAGCACGCCGACCTGGCGGTGAAGTATCGGCCCGATTGTTGCCTGTCGGCGTTGTTCAACGCGGCGGTGCTGCTCCTGCGGCGCACGCCCGCCACACTGGGCGTTGTGGAAACCTGGGCCCAACGCGGCGAACGGTTCGGCAGCTTGCACCGTTTCGTCGAACAAGGCGCGTTTGCCGAAGGAGTGCTCTACAACC
>CAYWTU010000852.1:0-2185 GCA_964461275.1 uncultured Pirellulales bacterium
TACTCCGGCACATCCGCAGGCGGTCATTCAATTACATACCGGCGCCCGAGTTGCCCGCCGGCCCCAGGCTGTCGAACAAACCATCCTCTACCGTTATCCCACGCAGGGCGTCTTCGATCCGCTGCCGGCCAGTAGCCTCGGCGCCGATCGTTTGAGCCGCCACCGAGACTTCGTAATCCTTTAGCGTCACCGGCGCCGGCCCCACGTAGGCGCAGGCGTCCATGTACAACTGGGCCCGCTTCCGTCCCTGCTCGGTGAGCGTGTAGTAATAGTCGTTGAACGGCGCGCTTCCGGCGTGAACGGCCAGTTGCCGCGACCGCAGATTGCCCAAGATCCCCTCGATCACCGGAAAGGGCAAGCAGACGTAGTCGGCGATATTTTGTCCGCTGCTGGTCCCGATGACGTTTAGATACTTGACGATCAGCGACTCGATGAACGGCTCGGACAGGCCCGTCTCGTCGATAGTGCGCGGCGGCGTGGGGTAGTACGCTTCTTCCGAGAAAAGCGTCGCCAATAGGTTGGAGTCCAGCGCCTGAGTGTCTGTGGCGGCCATGGTCGAGCGTGTCCGTAGTTTAGGAGTTCGACGGGTGTGCGTCAGGCAGCGCGCGATTGCCCACGTTGCGCCTACTGCAAAGACAGACAAACGTAGGTCACATAAACCTACGTCAGGCAAGCCTGACGGACGGCCCCGGGGCCTTCGCAGCCAGAATAATTGGCGCCTGTGGCCCAACCCGGCCAACCCGGTTTTGCCGCAGGTGGGCTCGGGCCTTTTTCGCACGCGTCAACGTGACCTAGTGTTGTGAGCCAGGTTTGCTCGCCAGGGAGGCAATGGCCGCCGCTGCCGAGAATCCGAAACGCCCGAAAGCCGCTCCGTTCCATGGCCACGCTGGACGAAACAAGCAACGCCCTGAACGCCGCCACGCCGCTGGCAGCATCCTCTCCTGCGGAGACGATGTGGTTCCTCCTTGGTCAAAACGAGGAACACGGACCGATGCGCTATGTCCCGGTCCACACCCTTCCGCTGAGGATCGGCCGCCGGACTGACCTGTCGTTATGTCTGGCCAGCCGCACCGTTTCGAATCTACACGCCGAGATCCGTGAGGAAGACGGCGCCCTTTGGCTGCACGACCTGCAAAGCACCAACGGCACGTTCCTCAATGGCGGAAGACTGCGTCAACCTTCCAAGTTGCAAGACGGCGACCTGATTCAATTCGCCGACGTCTCGTTCCGAGTTCGTCGCCAGAAGGCCGAAAGCTCGGGTTGGACGGTTCAGGCCGACGTTTACGACCGGGCCTTGGCCTTGGTGCAGTTCGACAAGCTGATGAGCGAACGAGCCGTCGTCCCTTATTTTCAACCAATCGTCCGGTTCCCTGACCGCCAGGCCGTCGGATTTGAAGTCCTAGGCCGGAGCAACCTCATCGGCCTGGAGAGCCCAGCGGCCATGTTCCAGGCCGCCGCCCAGATGAACTTCGAGGTCGAGCTCAGCCGCATGTTGCGCTGGGAAGGAATTCAAGTTGGGGCAACGTTTGACGATCGACCGCACCTGTTCGTCAACACCCATCCGGCCGAAATGGGTTCTCCCGGGCTCGTCGAGTCGCTGGCCGCCGTCCGCGCCGTGAATCCCAATCAAGAAATCACGCTTGAAATACACGAGGCGTCCATCACCGACCCGCACTCGATGGCCGAGCTGCGACGAGCCCTGCACGATCTCAAAATCACACTGGCCTACGACGACTTCGGCGCCGGACAAGCTCGGCTGGTCGAGTTGGCCGAGGTGCCTCCCGATTGCCTGAAGTTCGACATCTCGCTGATTCACGGCGTTCACCGCGCTTCGACCCCCCGTCAGCAGATGCTCGCCACGCTGGTCCGCATGGTGCTCGACCTGGGCATTACGCCATTGGCAGAAGGCGTGGAGTGTGGGGAAGAAGACGAGGTCTGCCGGCAGCTAGGCTTTACATTGGCCCAAGGCTTCCTCTACGGTCGACCGGCCCCCGCTCGCGGCGTCACGGCGAAGCGCCAGTAGGGCCTTGCGCGGCGACGGGCAGACGACCAACCTTCTCGATTCGCTCGAATCGACGAACGCCCGCAGGCCGTTGCCGGATTGCTGGGCGCACGCTTAATTCAAGTATCCCAGCGCACGTAGCCGACGTTCGACCGCGAATTGACTCCCGCTGTCAGCCGCCGG
>CAYWTU010000853.1:0-2184 GCA_964461275.1 uncultured Pirellulales bacterium
CCCGTCATTGGTTGGCTAACGCCCGCAGATTAGTGCGAATCAACCCGGTTGTTTGCTGGGCTCTAAATAGCCCTGCACGGTTCCGGGAGAAATTTCGTCGTAGCGGCGTCGTTTCGCGGCCCTGGGCTTCGGAACGGATGACTTCGAGGAAATTGTCGGCGGCTACAAGCCGCCGCTACGGGGATGTCGACTCCCCAGATCGTGTCAGGCTATATAGTTCGCGCCTGGGCGCTTAGCGCTGGATGTAGACGCGCGATCCGACGGTGAGGATGTCATACACGTCCTCGGCATCGGGCGGCGCCATGCGGTAGTAGCCGCGCGGATCCTGGGAATTTGCCTCGCGACTGGCGTGAATTCCCATCCGGTTGCCCAGGTCAAGCCAAAAGCGGCCCAGCGGATTCTGCGGGTCGCCAGGGGCGATCGTGCCGGCGGCGCTGAGATAAGTCGGGTTCTCCACCTTGTCCAGCACGGCGAACTCGCCGTCGGTGACGGGGGCGTCTTGACCTGGTGTGACGTTGAAACGACCTGCATAGCGACCGTTGAGCCACAGCGTCAACCGGCTCTGCCCCAATTCCACGAAGGCGCTGAACGGCCCGCGGACCACCTTGAGCGTTTGTCCCACCGACAGCGGCTTGGATGTGTCTAAAGCGTTGATCTTGGCCAGAAGCTGCCACGGTACGCTGTACGCGTTGGCCACGCGGTCAAGCGTGTCACCGGGCTGAACCACATAGGCCTGCTCCAGTAGATGGTCGGGTGAATAGATCACTGTGCCGGTGAGTTCATCGAGCAGCGTATACAGCGAAAGACGCTGGTCGGCCGTCAGGCCGGGGTCGTCGAAGTGATGGAATGATTCGGAAAGCGCCAGTTGGGCCGCGGTTACGTGACCTTGATTGAGCAGCGAGTTGACGTGGCTGATGAGGCCCGCGAAATCGAACCGATCCGCGGCTGGGACGGGCGCGCCTGGGGCCGCGGCGGTAGGGTCTTGCAGCGGTGCCGCCGGCGCCGACTCGTAGTTTGGCGAGGCCGCCGGCGCCGCCATTGCAGTGGCTGTGGCATCGGAGGCCGGCGATGCGTCGACCGGCGGGTATTCGGGCGCGGGTTGCGATGGATAAGCCGGGGCAGGCGGAGCGTCGGCAACGGGCGGGGCAGCCGGCAGGGCGATGTCTTGCGGCACTGCCGCGGGCGCGGCAGGTGGCTGTGCGGCGAACACGGGTGCGCCGGGCGAAGGCGAGGCTTGAGCGACGGCTTGCGGAGGCGTGTCCCGGGCCCACAGTGGGGCG
This sequence comes from uncultured Pirellulales bacterium, assembly GCA_964461275.1. GTDB lineage: Bacteria > Planctomycetota > Planctomycetia > Pirellulales > CAYNRE01 > CAYWTU01. Next base: position 1,281 of record CAYWTU010000853.1, read on the forward strand.
GCGTCCGCCGGTGCCACGGGGGCGCCCATCTGCACCGGCGCATTCGCCAGCGGCGCGACATTCCAATCCACCGGTGCGCCATCGGGCGGGGGTCCGGCAGCAGGCTGATTCAACGACACGTAAACGCCGTAGGTCACCGCCGCCAATACGGTGACCACCAGCAACGACTTGATCGAGTTCAACGTTCGGTCCTCCCTGACCAGTAGCCATGGCGTCGCGCGCGGCGGATCATAAATAAACGTCCTAGCCGACGCCATGCCAACTGCCGATGGGCGCCGGTAGGCTCGGGCAAGCAAGGCAAGTTGGGCAGGTTGAAGGGGTCGTTCGGGCGGCCGGATGGAATCTGCGACTGCGCCGCACGAATCCAACGGCCGAGTTTTCCGGGCCGGGGCGCGGTTATGGGTTAGAATTACGACGAGACGGGTTGCAGCTCGGGCGGGTGTGGAAAAATCGGGACGGCAGTCGCGATTTCGTCCACACCCGCCTGGTCGTTTTCCGATAGTGTCTCTTGTCGGCCATCACCGATGGAGCCGGGCGCACGCTCGTCGAACACCGGACCGGAATAATCACCGGCCAACGCTTCGACTCAAGCTGCGTCGCAAGTGCAAGTTTCGGTCACGCCTTCCGCGTCGTATTCCGTACGGAGGTGCCAAAAACATTAATGCGTTGGCCCGGGGCGTCCTACCGGCTGTGCCTAGCGCGGCTTGCCCCTCGCCTTTCTCGCAGCGACGCCACCGTCGCAGTCCGCGGGAGGCTTGATCCAAAGGCCGCGGCCGTTCCCGCTGGGAGCGGACCGCGGTTTTTGTTTGCGCGTGCGGTCGGCGGCCCAGCGAACGATGGTTGGTCGCCCCCGGCCAATCGGCCGTGGGCCCTCTTGCAGGCGACCGTGCCACTCCGCATACCG
>CAYWTU010000854.1:0-2171 GCA_964461275.1 uncultured Pirellulales bacterium
AGCGCCGGTTTCCGCACCCGAACAGTCGCAAGTCGTCCTCGGCGGACCCGAACTCACCAGCGGCATTCCAGGCAGCAGCCAACCGCTAAAAATGGAAGAAATTCAGGCCTGGCTCGACGACGCGAAGAACCACCTGGCGCTTACCGTTTCACTTCCGCTGGGGCTGGCCGAAGGCCAAAGTCAAATCAAAGGTCTGGAAGCCAATCCGCTCACGCGGGCCAAAATCGAATTGGGCCGGCAGCTTTATTTTGAAAAGCGGCTCTCGTCCGACGGCACGGTGAGCTGCGCAAGCTGTCATGATCCGGCCCAGGGCTTTGCCGCGCACACGCAGTTTGGCGTGGGGGTGAACGGCCAAACGGGCGACCGCAACTCGCCGGTCAGCTTCAATCGCATTCTCAGCGACAAGCAGTTCTGGGACGGCCGGGCCGAATCGCTGGAAGCACAGGCCGTCGGCCCCATCGCCAACCCCATCGAGATGGCCAACACGCACGAGCAGGCCGTTGAGACGCTCAAGAACATCCCTGGCTACAAGCTGCAGTTCGATAAGATATTTGGCGACGTGACAATTGAAAACGTCGGCAAGGCCATCGCCAGCTTTGAGCGGGTGATTGTCACCAATCCTTCGCCGTACGACTTCCAGAAGCAGCTCGACGCCTTCGCCGGCGTCGATCCCGAAGAACTCAAGGCGGACGATCCGGAGGCCTACCAGGCCTATGAAAAGGCCAAGGCGGCCGCGGAAATGTCCCCCATGTCCGACAGTGCCAAGCGGGGCTCAAAGCTGTTTTTCAGCGAGAAGGCCAATTGCAGCGCCTGTCACGTAGGAGCGAATCTGGCCGACGAGCTGTATCACAATCTGGGTGTCGGCATGGACGCTGAGAAGCCGGACGCCGGCCGGGCAAAGATCAGCGGCGAGGCCAAGGACACCGGCGCGTTCAAGACGCCGACCGTTCGCAACGCGGCGCTGACAGGGCCATACATGCATGACGGCAGTCAGAAGACGCTGGAAGAGGTCGTCGAGTGGTACGCCAAAGGGGGTCACCCCAACCCGCACCTCAGCCAGCGCGTAAAGAAGCTGGATTTGACCGACGAGGACAAGAAGGACTTGGTGGCGTTCATGCACGCCTGCACCAGCGAGTTCACCCCGGTGGTGACCGACCGATTGCCCGAATAGTTGCGGCCGTCGCTGAGGAGATCGCCGCGTGCCCGCCCGACGCCGTAAACCACGTCCCGCGGATTCGTCGGCGAACTTGCAGGTCGGCGACGCTGGCGTTCAGGTCCGCCGCGTTGGCGGAGAGGGCGCCTGGGAGTTGGTGCATCCCCGCCCCGCGCTCGACCGGCAAGACGACCTGGACGAGGTCGTACAGATGATCGCTGCCGGCGAGACCGAGGTGGCGATCGACGAATTGCGCTGGCTGCTGGAAGACTGCCGGGATTTCATCGCGGCCCATCGGCTGCTGGGCGAGTTGCACTTGGCCGAGGACGATCTGCAACTGGCCCGGGCACACTTCGGATTCGCCTATCAGATTGGCATGGAGGCGGTGGCCGCTGTGGCTCGGCCCGGTCGGCCCAAGCTTGGCATCGCCGAACAGCCGCCGTTGTTCCGGCTTCCCGGCCCGCTCCCCTATTCGCGGCCGACGAATCAGGCGTTGTTCGAGGCGGCCAAAGGGCTGGCACATTGTCTTGGCGAGCTGAACCTGCCGGACCGGGCCGGCGAAGTTTGCCGGCAGATGCTGGCCCTCGATCCGACCGACCCACTAGGCTTCGCGTCGCTCCACGGGTCCACATGATCCGACGACGGATCGGCCTGCGGTAAGCAGGTCGCCCCCGCCAAGCCAAGTGCTGACTGTGCGGCCTACTCCGCAAGTTCCGGGTCAACTAGCAGGTGCTTGATACTGTTTCTGTCGCGGCTCGTCAGAGGTGGTACGGCCATGAACAGATCTCCTTCGACTGCGTGGCTTCTCGCCAGGACGTGACCATGCGAGCGTCGTCAACAAGCTTACATTTTAGTACAAAATTTACCTAGAGGATTGACTTTGTAAACCTCCTGTCCGATAATACAAATGTGCTGTGGTCAGGACGCCTGGAGGAACCCAAGAGATGGCTGAAAACGAATCGCTCGATTTGGGAAACCCAGGCGGTCAGCGTTGGAATCAATTCCACGATGCCGTTCG
>CAYWTU010000855.1:0-2166 GCA_964461275.1 uncultured Pirellulales bacterium
GTTATGGCACGGTCCGCGACTGAGGGCGCTCAAGCAGTGCTGGTTCGAGGCGGAGGGAGGCTGGGTGCAAATTGCGGCGCCGGACCCGGCCGATTTGGCCGGTCCGCGCTCGGCCGACGGTTGGCAGATTCTGCCCGCCGTGCTCGACGCCTGCGTTGTGGCGTGCGGAAGTTGCATCTTTCTGATGCACGGTGGACGATTGGAAGTGCCGCACCAGTTCGAACAACTCCGCATCGCCGCCTGGCCTCGGACGGGCGAGATGTGCACGCTGCGGTTTCACTTGCGCAGCCACGCCGACCAGCACAGTCGGTTCGATTTCACCTTATTCGGCGCCGACGGTCGGGCCCTGATCGACGTCGCGGGCTATCGCACGGTGCTCGTCGCGCCGCCGGCGCCGCTGGGCGCTTAAGAACCCTTCGCCAACATCCATCCTTCGCCAACATCCATCCAACGCTACAACCATCTAACACGGAGTTCACGCGTCATGATCAACCTGGAAGGCAAAACGGCCTTGGTTACCGGGGCATCGCGGGGCATCGGTCGGGCCTGCGCCCTGCGGCTAGCCGAGGCGGGCGCCGACGTCATCGTGAACTACGTCACTTCCGAGTCGGCGGCCCGCGACGTGGCCGAGGCGGTCCTGATGCAAGGGCGTCGGGCGGCCATCGTCAAGGCCGACGTGGGCGAGGTGGACGACGTGGCGCTGCTCATGGAGTTCGTGGCCGAGCATTTCGGCAAGCTCGACATACTCGTGAGCAACGCCGCCACCGGCGGATTTCGTACGCTTTTAGACGCCTCGCCGCGAAACTTCGAGGCGGCCATGAAAACCAATGTCTTGGCGCTGTTGCACCTGGTGCAGCAGGGCGTGACTCTGCTTGAAAAGAGTTCCGGCCGGGCCAAGGTAGTGACGCTGTCCAGCCACGGTTCGCACCTGGCGCTGCCCATGTACGGCTTGATCGGTGGCTCGAAGGCGGCGTTGGAGAGCATCATCCGCCACCTGGCGCTCGAACTGGGCGGCCGCGGGATCAATTTCAACGTGGTCAAGGCGGGCGCCGTCGAGACCGACTCGACCCGCAAGTTGCCGTTTGCCGACGAGCTATTTTCCGGCGGGGCCTACCGGAGCATGACCGGCGAGCGGAGGTTGACGGTCGAGGACGTGGCCAACGCCGTGCTGTTCCTGTGCAGCGACCTGGCCGACATGGTCCAAGGCGAGACGCTAACCGTCGACTGCGGCACGGCGGTGCATGCTTAGCGCCGAGGGCCGGAAATCAACGGAACTTTGCCAGCCGTTGTTCGATGGTTGGGCGGCCCATTCTCTGCGGCCCCGGGGCGCTGCAATGGATGGCCGCGACGCGTATGCTAACGCGATGCAAACGATTCTGTATCTCCACGGATGGGGCGCGCGGCAGGGGGGCTTTAAACCCACCTTCTTGGCTCAGCGCGGCTACCAGGTGCTCAATCCGACACTGCCCGACGACGACTTTGAGGCGTCTGTGGCCATCGCCCAGCGGGCGCTTGTCGAAGGCGCGCCGGGCGTGGTCGTCGGCAGCAGCCGGGGCGGAGCGGTGGCGATGCGGTTGCCGCTGGGCGACACGCCGTGCGTGCTAATCGCCCCCGCCTGGCGCAGGTTCGGGACGTCGGCGGGCGCGGCCAGGCACACCATCATCCTCCATTCGCCGGCCGACGACCTGGTGCCGCTGGCCGACAGCCAGACCCTGTTGCAAACCGCGCGGCTTCCAGAGGACCGATTGGTCGTCGTGGGCGAAGGGCACTATATGACCGACCACGAAGCGCTCGAAGCGCTGGTGGCCGCCATCGCACGGGCGGCAAAGTTGCCGGCGTCGTCCGACCCCGTCTGATCGTCCCTGGTTCCGATTCCATGTCACAGAAAGGTTGCGGTGCCGCTTGGCGATTTTGTGCTACGTACGTCGAACTCGGTTGCTGTTCGTCTTATGGGCCGTCGCGTGGCCGTTGAATCGGCTGCCGGCCAAGGAACCGGCGGCCACGGCGCAGTTGGCGGCGCTGCTGGACGAGTCGTGGCAATTCGACTTGGCCGAGGATCCGCTATTTGCCTCCTATGCAGGCGAACACCGCTACGATCATCTCTTGCCCGATGCGACGCAGGCCGCGATCGCTCGTCGTGCCGCTCGGCGGCGCGAGTTCCTCAAC
>CAYWTU010000856.1:0-2161 GCA_964461275.1 uncultured Pirellulales bacterium
TCACCTGGCCCGAAGACGGCAGCTACATGGAGTTCAACGTGTTCCGCTACGTCAAGGCGGCCGGCGCGTCAGGCCTGATCAGCTATCAGTTCGCTTATCGGTTTAGCGACACCTCGCCCGAAGCGATGGAATCGTTCAAGGAGCAGCGACATCACTGGATCGAATTGATGACGCAGGCGACGTTCCCACTGAGCGGCGAGCGGTAGCCGCGGCGCAAGTTAGACAGCAACCTCCTCGGTTTGTTGGAATCAACGGGAGTTCGACGGCCATTGCCAGGTAGTTAGGCGGATTTTTTAGCCGAAGTCGCCAGACTTTGGCCGCTTCCTTCTATTGTTGCTGTCGCCGCTGGAAATAGTATCGCTGTACGTCGGCGGCGCAACTTCGGCCGTTGGCCGCCTTGGTCAGGCATTGGGCGGCGGGCGTTTTGCTCTTTTCGAGCGTTTCGCGCACGCGGCGAACGCCGCCTTCGAGAAGATCTTCCTCGATGTCGTCGCGCGTCAGGCCGAAGCAGGCGCACAGGGGCGCCTCGGGGTCCTTGGGATACAGCGGACGCAGCAGCCGCTGGACGTCGATCGTCCGCTCGTATTCGTCAAAGTACGCTACCGGACATTGCGGAAACGGACAGAAGTACGCGGCCTCGGAGATTTGCGCCAGCGCCTCGGCCGGGATGTGCGCCGCGACGGTCACCCGCGCCACCGCTTGTCCCAGCGATTGGCACTTCGGACAGTACCGCTCGCCTGTGTCTTCCGGTTCTCGTACGAACGCCTTGTTCATCGCCTGCTGCGCACTGCTTGGTTTTGGCCGTCTTGAGCGTCGATGGGGCCGGTGCTAGTCTAAGAGGCGGCCAAACCGCCTGACAACGGCCCTTGAACTATCGTCGATCTTATCGAACCGAGAAGGTTGTTGGTTGGTTTCTGACAGCCAAAGTTGCGTCTCGCTTTCCCACAGGGCCCACGATGTCGGTCAGCCAAGCAACCTTAGCCAAGTTGGCGAAGTTCGACACCCCGACCATCTGCAACGTCATCGAACTGTTCGACGTGCGGCCGCGGAATCGGGGCTATATGGACGCGCGGATTCGGGCCAACTTCCCGCATTTGCCGCCCATGGTCGGCTTCGCGGCCACGGCGTCGTTTCGTAGCGACGCACCGCCCCCCAAAGGCGACGTCTACGCCAGCCTCGAGCGCCAGGTAGAGTCGTTCGCCGACTTGCCGGGGCCGGCGGTGGTCGTGATTCAAGACCTGGACGATCCGCCGGCCGCCGCCGTATTCGGCGAGGTGATGTGTTCCACGTACAAGGCATTCGGCTCGGCGGGGCTGGTCACCTCAGGCGCAGGACGCGATCTGGAGCAGGTTCTGGCGCTCGGCTACCCCGTGTTTACCGGCTCGACGATTTGCTCGCACGGCTACTGCCACATCCTGCTCCCCGGATTGCCGGTCCGTGTGGGCGGACTGGTCGTTTCGACCGGCGATCTGTTGCACGGCGACGCCAACGGCGTAACCGATGTGCCGGTGCAATTGGCCGCCGCCATTGCCGATCTGACGCCCGAGTTTGTGGCCGCGGAGAACATTGTCATGGACTACGTGAAAGGTTCCGGTCCGAAGACGCCCGCCGGTCTGGCAGCCGCGCGGAAGGAATTCGGCGCCGTGGTGACGCAGCTCACGGCCCGCGCGCAGGCAAACCGGTGACCGCTTCCCACACGTCGTCGACCGAATCATCAGACGGCGGTCGTGAGCTGCTCGGCCAGACGGCGGTTGTGACCGGGTCGTCCAGCGGCATTGGCCGCGCGATTGCGCTCGAACTGGCGGCGGCTGGGGCCAACGTGCTGGTTCACTCCGGACGGCGATTGGCAACGGCTGAGGAAACGGCCGCGGCCGTTGTGGCCAGTGGCGCTGCTTCACAGGCCGTCTGTCACGACCTGAGCCACGACGATGGCCAGGACGCTCTCGTGCAAGCCGCGTTGGCGTGGCGGTCCAGGATCGACATCTGGGTCAACAACGCCGGGGCCGACTTGCTCACCGGCGCCGCGCGCGAGTTGAGCTTCGAGGATAAGCTCGAGCGACTTTGGCGGCTCGACGTCCCGGCTACGGTGCGACTGTCGCGGGTCATCGGAAGCCACAGGCAAGTCCACCGCCGAGGTCCCCCCCCGAATGCCCGCTGAGAA
>CAYWTU010000857.1:0-2154 GCA_964461275.1 uncultured Pirellulales bacterium
GCGGCGCCACGGTCGAGTTGCAGTTCTTGCGGACGGGGTTGGCCCACTTGCAGGAGCAACGCGAACCGGGCGGCCAATACGATGCGCTCTTCGCGGGCCTGTTCTGGCAGGTCGTGCGAATCCGGAATCTGTTCTACCGCCACATCGTTCAACGGCCGTTGACTCCGGGGTTGACGTTCTTCGTACGATTCTACGACCGCAAGAAACCGGTCACCGGCCGCCTGGACTTGGTGGCGATGGAATCGTGCGGTCGGTTGGCGGGGATCGGCAAAGGGCTCGAGTCTTTGGAGGTGCGGACCAGTCCTAAAAGTCAGCGCGACGAGCAGACGGCCGATCTGCGGCTCGGACATCGCATCGTGCGGCGGCTGCAGCGAGGCGGCGTCGGCGAGCGAGCGCGGTGGCCGCGCGACTTGGAGTGCGGCGTGGTGTTGCACTTCCTCAAGTTTCGCGGCGGCTCGTCGGACCTCGGCCTGCCCTGGGCCTTCGACCAAGGCTCGCACACCGATCCGCAAGGGGCCGAGAATGCCTGGGGTTATCGTTGGGGCGGGTATTTCAAACAGCGATTGCGGGAAGCCAACGCTTTGGCGCGGGCGATTCGCCAAGAACCGACGTTGCTAACGCTGTTGCGCGGGATCGACATCTGCCGCGACGAAATGGGCGTGCCCACCTGGGTCGTGGCCCCGCTGTTTCATGTGGTCCACAAGGCGGCCCGATACGCGCGCGGCCGCTGGAAGCGCGAGCACGGCCAGGATTTGCCGCCGCTGCGAACGACGGTGCACGTGGGAGAGGACTTCGTGCACCTGGCCTCCGGCATCCGCTGGATGGACGAAGCGTTCGAGCGCTTGCGCCTTGGGCAGGGCGATCGAATCGGGCACGGCATGGCGTTGGGAATCGACCCGCTTGTGTGGGCCAAGAAGACGACGCAAGTGCTGATTCCGCGCGAAGAACACTGGCTCGATTTGCTGTGGGAACTGGGCTGGCATAGCCGGCCAGAATCGCAGTTTACCCCGGGCCGCCGCGCGTACGTGGAAGCCGAGGCGCAGCGCCTGACGCACGAGATGTTTCCTACGCCAAAGGGCGACGTCGGCTTGGACCAGACGAGGCAACTGCTGCGGGATCTTTACGACATCGACAAGCTGCAGGCGGCAGGGTTTCCCGACAGCATGCGGTCGCGCGAGGAACAATATGCCTTGCTCTTGCGGTGGCTGTGCAGCGACGGAGTCTTTCGTCGCGCGCGCGAGCCGATCTCAGTCGACACCAGCCAGGAGGGGCCGGCGATTGCCGAACTGCAGCGGCTAGTGCGACGGCGGTATTCGGAGTCGGGCATTACGATAGAAGTCAATCCAATCTCGAATCTGCTTGTGGGCGACCTCAGCGACATGACGTCCCACCCGCTGTGGCGGCTGTCGTCGCCGAGTCAAGACGACGATCCGTTTCCCCTGCGCTTGTGCGTCGGCTCGGACGACCCGTTGCCGTTCGCAACCAACCTGCGCGAGGAGTACCAATTCCTTTACGACGCAGTGATTCTGGCGGGCCTTTCGCACCTGGAGGCGATGCAATGGCTCAACTCAGTGCGAGGCTCGGGGCTCGACAGTCGATTTACGCGGCCGGCGCGAAGATCTCATGGCGCAGCGAAGGGCGGAGCGTCGCTTCGTGCGAGTTGAGAATTTGAGCGAGACAAAGGCGCCCTGCTCGGCCCGTCGAGAACGACGCCGGCCGGGCAGGCGCGTCTATACTGGTTGTGGGCCCGCGACCGATGCTCGATGACTGGTTGCGCTTACCGAAGGTGCTTAGCACGGCGCTGGGCTGAGTAGCCTCGTTGAACCTGCTGGCGGACGATCAGCGCGTGGACGGCATCACGGCCGCACTATCTAACAAGAACTAGTCCTCACACTGCTTGGTTCAACACGGGACTCTCCGCCATCCCCGTTGATGCACGACGACCTATGCGGCCGAGTAGGCGATCGTCCAACGGACCGTGGACCTCAGTAGCTAAAAGGAGCCGGCCGGGCCGTCCCGCGTGGGGACGGCCCGGCGAGCGGTTGAGTGGATGGTGCTTGTGGTTTGGGGTGGCTCGCGGTCTAAGGACTAGCCTGGAGCGATTTACAGCCCCGGGGCGGCTGCGCTACAACCGCAGTTCGCCGCTGTGATAAG